>JAPKYC010000090.1 GCA_026394505.1 Methanothrix sp. | reverse complement strand
AGTGAGCTTCGCCATATGATTCATCCCCATGCAGTGATGTCAGTGCGTCTTGGTGAGGCTCGAGTGCAGGAAGAGGTTCTCCGGCCCATGCTCTTCTACTCCTTCTTCTACCTGGCAGTCTGGCTGGCTCTATCTCTGCTCCTGGCCATGGTCTCGTCCGGCGATTCGCGGGTGGACCTCATGGTCGTGGCCTCGGGAATTGCCTCCTGCATGGGCGGCGTGGGTCCGGGCTTTGGCATTATCGCCTTTGATTGGTCGCAAATGTCGGAAGCGGGCAAGATGATCGGCTTCTTTGCCATGTACATCGGCCGGCTGGAGCTGATGCCCATATTCTTATTATTTATTCCAGAACTGTGGAGGAAATGAACATGCGTATCTTGATCACCGGAGCTGGCGAGGTAGGTTTTCTCATAGCCAGCGAGCTTTACGCGGATAATGACGTAACCGTCATAGACAAGGACCCGGCTGCCTGTGCCAGGTTGCAGGACATGGACGTGAAGGTCTTGCAGGGCAATTCTGCCAATGCCCGTCTGCTCATTATGGCCGGCATCAATAAAGCGGACATAGTAGCGGCCGTGACCGGCAACGATGAGGTGAATGTGATCACCTGCATCATAGCCAGCCATCTAGGCGTGCGCCAGACCATTGCCAGAGTCAGCAATCCAGAGTATATCGATCAGCCGGTTCAGGATCGAAAAGAGATAGGCATAAGCTATATGATCTGTCCGGAGCTGGCCATGGCCGAGGATCTGGCGAGATCTCTGTATTTTCCGTCCATGCTCCTGGATAGGGAGCTGGCAGGGGGCAAGGTCGAGCTGATCGAGTTCAAGGTCACCGAAGAAATGCCTCTGCAAGGGCCGGTGGGTGAGGTCAAGGTCAACCTTCCGGATGGCTGCAAAATCATGGCCATAAACCGAAAGGGAGATATCAGCATACCTTTAGAAGAAGATCTGATCATGTCCGATGATCACCTTTTCCTCCTTTGCGACCCTAAATCCCTTCCCGAACTGAGAAGAATGCTTCACGAAGAGTCCTCACCACATAAGGCCCTGATCGTCGGAGGTGGAATGGTTGGATTTTACCTGGCGAGCCGGCTGGAGAAGATGGGACTGGACGTGAAACTGATCGAAGTGAATACGCAGCGATGTAGGGAGATCGCAGACAAGCTCACCGGTACTATGATTCTCAATGGAGACGGAACGGATATCTCGCTCTTGAGGGAGGAGGGTACTGAATACATGGATGTGGTCTTCGCTGTCACCGGTTTGGATGAAAAGAACCTGCTCTGCTCTTTGCTTGCCAAGCAACTGGGTGCAAAGAAAATCCTCTCCCGGGTAAACAGGTATGATTACATAAAGCTCTTCGAGCTGGTAGGAGTAGACAGAGCGGTCAGCCCAGGGCAGGTAACTGCTGATGCCGTGCTGCAGAGGGTGAGCGGAGGAGAAGAGGTGATCACTCTCAGCGACGAGAGGATGGAGCTGGTGGATTTCATGGCCAAGGCCGGAGCGAAAATCGTAGGAAAGAGCATCTCCAAAGAGCTGCCCAAGGACTCCATGGTGGGCATGATCTTGAGAGACGGAAGACCGATGATGCCCGATGACGGCTTCAAGGTCAAGGAAGGAGACCGAGTCTTTGTGATGTCCATGCCGGAGGTCGTCTCCAAGGTAAAGAAGCTCTTCGTATCCTGATTCAGTCCAGGCGCATATTTTTATAGCAGGGTGAAAGGAGAGTTGCCTACAAAAGGAGGATGCCATCCGGCCACCTGGGACGGGATCATTCGATGAGGATCAGGGTATTTCTTCGGCTATTTGCCTCGCTTCTTAAGATTTTAGCGGTCTTGCTGCTGATACCGGGGGCCGTTGCCGCCTATTATGGAGAGACGGGGGGAGTGATCGCCTTCGCCATAACATCTCTTCTCACGCTGGCCTCAGGAATAGCCCTGGGACGACTCTCCACGAAGGAGGAGCCGGGCCTAAAAGAGGGCTTTGCGCTCGTCGCCCTGGGCTGGCTGGGAGCGGCCTTCTTCGGGGCTCTGCCTTACGTCTTCCTGGGCACCGGCCTCATCGATGGTCTCTTCGAGTCCATGTCGGCCTTTACGACTACCGGCTCCTCCATACTCACAGAGTCGAACGCCGAAGGGTACTGGATAATCAACTCAACTCTGGCCAACAGCAGCCTGGCGCACCAAATGGAGCTGGTTGTCAGAAGCCTGACGGTAAACAGTACAATGCTGCAGATCAGCAGAAGCCCTGACAAGACCTACATGGGTCTGCTCTTCTGGCGATCGTTTGCCCAGTGGCTGGGCGGAATGGGGATAATACTATTATTCGTGGCCATATTGCCTCGCCTGGGTGTGGCGGGACGCCAACTCTACCGGGCAGAGGTGCCCGGCCCTGACAAGGATGCTCTGACGCCGCGCATCAAGCAGACCGCCCGGGTGCTCTGGGTGGTGTACATCCTCATGACCGTAGCTGAGATCGTGCTCCTCTACCTGGCAAAAATGCCCCTCTTCGACTCGCTCTGCAATACCTTTGCTTCCATGGCCACGGGCGGCTTCTCTCCCCAGGCCTTGAGCATAGCCGCTTATAGGAGCTGGATTATCGACGCCATCGTCACTTTATTCATGTTTTTAGCCGGGGCCAATTTCGCCCTGCATTACAGAATGCTCACCTCCGACCGAAAAGCCCTTGTCAGGGACCCTGAGTTCAGATTCTATACTTTGATCGTACTGGCGACAACATTGATTATCGTCCTTTGGGGTGGATTGGAGGGTGATATTTGGCGCAAG
>JAPKYC010000176.1 GCA_026394505.1 Methanothrix sp. | reverse complement strand
AGTCTTTCCGGATGGATGTATCATAGTAATTTAAGCTGCAAATAGGAGGTTGCCGGAGGAGGTTTTCTCCGGTATGCAGTGCCTATTAAAAAATAGGGCAAAGACCAATGCCAGAATGGTCTTCATCGTGCACATTTTCATCCTAATTCACCTCTCTTTTTCTTAAATTATGAGACAATTGCTCCGTAGAGCATACCCACGAGAGTGGAGACTATTACGACCAAGATGATGTAAACACCACCTTTCTTTAGGCCTATGATTCTCGTGATCACTATCATGCTTGGTAGGCTCAGCGATGGCCCGGCCAGGAGTAGTGCAAGCGCCGGACCTGCAGCCGTTATTCCTGTGCTGTAACCGAACAACGTCCCTACTATTGGTACCTCCAGCAGGGTCGGCATATAGAGCAAAGCCCCGATAATTGAGGCTGTAAAGCATGACAGGAAGCTATTCGAGCCTAATGCGGTCCTGAGCAGCTCGGTGGGCATAAAGTAACCAATAATACCAGTTATGAAGGTTCCAATAACCAGTAGGGGAAAGATCTTCTTGGTCAGAGACCAGGTCTCGACAAAGAAGGCGCTCTTCTCTTCGGAGGAGAAATATTTTGTCAGGACAAAAGCAGCAGCTACTATGAATGCAGCTACTATCGTCCATTTAATCGAGAATTCTAATTTCGAGGTGGCAGATAGCAACACTCCAATTAGGAGCGCAATGAATAATATAGATATGCGCTCAGTTTCGCCGCCTTTATGGGGCTCGGTCTGGACAGCTTGAGCTGGTGCATTTTTGGGTGGTGTCTCACACTTCTTACGGCCTCTCTCGAATATGGCAGCCATGATCAGACCGATGATAACTGCCATGGACACTGCTGCTATCGCCCTGGCAATTCCCAGATCCAATCCAAGAACTCTGGCAGTGAGAACTATGGCCAGGAGATTTATGGCAGGGCCCGAGAAAAGGAATGCAGTTGCAGGACCTATTCCTGCACCCTTCTTTTCTATTCCTGCGAACATGGGCAGGATGGTGCAGCTACAGACCGCCAGTATTGTTCCGGATGTAGCTGCTACGCTATAGCATAGCCACTTGGGAGCATCTGCTCCAAAGTATTTCAGCACCATTTCCGTCTTGAGGAGCGCTGCTATGGCCCCTGCTATGAAAAATGCCGGTATCAGACAGGTCAATACATGTGCAGATAGATATTCCAGCAATGTTGAGAGCCCTGCTTGCAGGGCAGCCATGATTGTGTAAGTAACCGTAGACTCAGCTCCTGTTGTTCAATGATTTCTCTAAAATTTTTCCTGCCTCAGCAAGCTGTGATATCTGCGTAAGGGCCAGGGAATCTACCCTGCGAATTATTTCAAATACCCGAGGGTCTTTTATGCAGTAGACCGTCCTTTTGCCGTCTACCTTGCGCTCCAGAATATCTGCTTCGTAGAGGATATTCAGATGTTTGGATATGGTGGATTGAGATCTCTGGAAAGCGGGGAGAATCTCGCAGACGCAGCGCTCGCCTCCGGATAAATATTCCAGCAGCTCAAGCCGGGTAGGATCGGATAAGGCACTGAGGATCTTAACGCGCAAGTCTGAGACAGTCTTTTGAGTCATTATAAAAACATGGTTAACGCTTATTCGAATATAAACATATCGCCATAAGACGATGAATAGATTATTAGATTGAATTCAACGCTTCCCTTAAAAATTCTTTTGCGTTTCTTGCTTCGGCAAGATCGGTAGCATTAGCCATCTTCGCATCCGCCCTGACCACCTCTATCGCCTCTTTCAGGATCTTCATCGTCTCGACCGATCCCGGGCAGGATTCGTTCACCTTAATTTTATCCTCAGATCCATAAATTCCCAGGAAGGGAAAGATGCGACAGGACCAGGGCCGTGCGGCATAAATCTTGCAGCCCTTCGCTGATAGGTCGTAAAATTTACAGGGCAGGATATGCTTGAAATCCAGTACTCCCGCTTTTTTTGGATCCTGAATAGTATACTTCTTAAGAGCCTTGTTGAGAGGGATCTTGAGGCTCTTGGCTATGGCTGCCGCATCCTCCGGCCGCAGCCTGATCGGGTCGCCCGTCGTGCAGCAGTTTCCGCACCTATGGCAGGCAAAGATCATGTGACAGGCCATGCGATAGTAATCGACAGTGGTGTAGCGGGGTGCGTCCATCTCCCTGAAGACCTCCCAGTCCGGCAAGGACGTGGCAGAGAGGAGCTGCAAAGCGACATTTTTCGGATCTCTCTCCAATTTCGTCATTTCTGTCATTTATTGCATAGACATCCTTTTCAATCTTGCCCTTTCTTATCACAATCATGTCCAGGGAGATCGTCCTCATCGGCAGGTCAAATGTCGGAAAATCCACCCTATTTTGGGAGCTTACGGGAACTAAGGTCAGAGTGGGAAAGCGTCCCGGAATCACTAAGTACCCTTTTAAGGCAAAAGTGGGGGACATTTTTTATGTGGATATGCCCGGATACGGCTTCATGCTCAAAGCTTCCCGAGCAGACCAGGAGAAGACCAAGGATTTAATTGTGCAATACTTCGAGCAGAATGCACAGGAGATCATCATGGCCATACAGGTGATCGACGCCGCCTCCTTCCTGGATATCGCCGATCGTTGGGAAGGCCGGGGAGAGGTGCCTTTTGAGATTGAGCTGTGGGAGTTTTTAAACGATATGGGGCTGGATGTGGTTCTGGCCGCAAACAAGATGGATCGCATTGCCAAGGCGGACGTGGATGGGGCACTGGATCTTATCTGCGAACGGCTGGGCATGCTGCCCCCCTGGACGCAGTGGACTGATAAGATTGCTCCCATGAGCGCAAAGCGCGGCCAGATCCAGTCGATTCGAAGCATTATCGGGAAAAAACTGTCGGGAAAAAAACCCGGTTAGAAGGCAGGCGGGCGAGGCTGAGCCGTAGATCTAGCTTTTGATAACGGCCCGATTTTCTTGCCGCCTAGCCGCCCAGCTTTCGAGGCGTGACTGTCTTTTCCTGCCCGACGGTGCTGTTACTTTTTCCTAGAATCGCGTTGGACTTGGTGGATGATCTCTTTTTCATCAACTGGTCTATCTGCTGATCTATCTCGGAGATAAGAGAGAATGCTGCATCCATAGAGCTGTCGAATGAATCCTCGGAGGCATGCTTGCCGTCCCTGGCCAGAACCCTGATTTTATAGTCTCCTGCCGCCAGATCCTTGGAGGACCATTTCCAGCTTGAAAGCTCGGACCATCGGCTCATATCCCGGCCGTTGAGCTGGAATTTGTAGAGTATTTTGTCGCCCTCCGGGTCCTGGGCCTCCGCCTTCCAGATTACTGTCGTGCCCTGTACCTCCGGGCTGGCAATGTCCGGCACAAGGGCCTTTAGGGCAGGCGGCTGATTGGAGGCTAAAATAGTGATGGCAGCATCTCTGGAGCTGTCGAAAGAGCCTTCTGAGGCATGCTTGTCGTCCCTGGCCAGAACTTCTATCTCATAGTCTCCGGGTGTAGCGGAAGACGTATCCCAGACCCAGGAATTCGACGAAGACCATCCTCTAACTTCTCTGTCGTTAGCCAGGAATTTGTAGGAGACCCTGTCTCCATCAGGATCAACGGCAATCGCAGTCCAGGTTATGACAGAACCTTTGGCCTGAGGACTGGACCTGTCTGCTTTTAGCTCTGTAACTTCTGGGATGTTGTTGGGAGATGTCAGAACAAATGAGGAATCCAGAGAGCTGTCGAAGGCATCTTTTAATGCATGCAAGCCGTCTTTAGCCTGCGCTGAAATCCTGTAGTCTCCAGGCTTTTCTGATGAGGTATCCCAGATCCAGGAATTGGACGAGGACCAGCCGGCCACTTCCTCATCGTTCTTCATAAACTTATAGGAAATCTTGTCGTTATCCGGATCTGTGGCTCTGGCCGTCCAGGTTATCCTGCCGCCCCTGCCCTGAGGGCTGGCGGGGTCCGGTTTAAGCTCCTGCAGAACGGGAGGCTGGTTGGGGCGGCTTAAGGTGAAGCTCGCATTCATACGGCTATCAAATGAATCCAGAGAGGCGTGCTTGCCGTCTACTACCATGACAGTGATCTGGTAATCTCCTGCTGGCAAATCTTGAGATAGCCAGCTCCAGCTATTGGTCTTGGACCATTTCCTCACCTCTCGGCCGTCCAGCAAAAACTTGTAAAGGATTTTGTCGCCCTCTTCATCCGTTGCCTCCGCCTTCCAGAAAATTGCCGCCCCCTGTTGCTGGGGGCTGGCTCTGTCCGGCACAAGGGCCTCTAGGGCAGGGGACTGATTGGAATTGGATTCGTTCTTTGCTGATATTTTTCCTGTGCTGTTATCGGCACTGGCATTAATGTCCGGTGCTGTAGATGAAGAAGATAATTTCGAAGAGCCGTTTGTATCTGGCGAGGGAGAGGTTTCTGGCGCTAAAGGAGCTTGCACTGATGCCAGGCTCTCTGCAGGAGCAGCCTGCGTTTTATTGGCTGCAACGGTGGATGAATGCGATGGTGCGGACTTTGCCCCAGGCATAATCTCTTGCGTGCCGGCCCGATTAAGAGTCAGATTGTCTTTCCCGGTCTGATTCTCTCCATTCAATGGGATGCTTAAGCTCGAAACATTTTTTCCGGCAACTGAGGTGTTGCTCTGCACTTTGCCGGCTGCCGTGCTGGCCGCAGTCGGAGGAGAACTTGCAGTTTTTTCGGGCGGCAAAGCCTTCTGAGAAGCAGGCTTTTTTGCCGCAGTTTGACTACTACTCGCTGAGCTGCCGCCTCCCATATCGCCTCCTCCCGTACTGAGAACGGTTACCTTGCTTTTATCTTCAAAAATTACAGGAGAATTGATGCCCGTGGAGTTCGCGACTTGGGATTGACTGCTTGATTTGGCGGAATTATATTGGGAAAGATTGACCCAGAGGTGCTCTTCTTTGTAAGGGGAAGATAAATCTCCTTCTTTATAGAGCAGGAGATCAAGAGCCTCCGGCCCCGGCGATTTTGCCTGACCAGTCAGAATGAAGCTTACCAGATCCTGCCAACTCTCATCCCTGCCCAAAATCAGGTCTCTGCTAAATAAAACGGAATTCCTGAATATCAGCTTTAAGGTATAATTCATTGGGCTTTTTTCACGGTTTATTATCTTTACCTTGGCAAATAGTTCATTTCCCTCCTCTAAAGATGAAGATGGAGGGCTTAATGCTTCACCAGGCCAGGTGACCTCAAGCTCTGTGAATGGCTCGTCGGAAGGAAAATGATATGGGCCAAAGGCAATAGCCAGGGCAGCTATAAAACAGGCCGCCAACAGGAGGATAGCCAGAGCGGCACCCCTGCCCCGGATACTTGCTCCAGAAATGCGGGGAAAGGCCCGCGCCGATCGCATCCCCCTTTTCGGCAGAAGAAGAAATCTTCTATTGCGAGGCAGATTCGACCAGCGGCCATAGGCCACCGCCGCCAGGAATATGGCCAGAAGTGAGAGAATTGTGGCTAAAGACGGAACCTGCAGTCCACGGGGAGTCGCCGTCAGAATGAAGCTGAATAGTCCGGCTAGCATTGCAGAGGAGACCAGGCAGAGAAATGCGCGCCTCTGCCGAGAAAGGTCGCTTTTGCCGGGAAAAAGCGAGAGGACGGCAAGATATCCGGGGATGAGGAGCACGAAAATGAGGGCCGGGAGCGATAGTGTCTCCTGCAGGGATGGGGGCGGCAGATGGACCAGGGCCAAAGCTATAACCGAGATCAAAACGGACGCAATTAGATGCCGGGGCGGTGGCCAGACCAGCCTCATATTCTTTATCCTTGCTCAATTACTGATAAAACCTTTTTCCTACGAACCTGGATCCTAGGAACTTGGGTCCCAAGAATTTAAGTCTACCTTCAGCTCTATGCCCACCGGACAGTGATCAGCGCCTGTGACATCTCTAAGGATAAACGCCGACGAGACGGCATCTCGCAGATTTTCGCTTATGAAGAAGTAGTCGATTCTCCAGCCTACATTTCTCTCGCGGGCTCGCGTCTTCAAATCCCACCAGGAGTAGTTCCCGCCCTCGGCATGAAAGATACGAAATGTGTCTACAAAGCCTCTTTCTACCAGCCGGTCCATCCAGGCCCTCTCATCCGGCAAGAATCCTGAGACCCTCTCATTGGCCTTGGGCCGGGCCAGATCGATCTCCTTGTGGGCAGTATTGAGGTCCCCGCAGATCACAATCTTCCTTCCTTTAGCCTTGAACCTGTCGATGTGCTCTAAAAAAAGATCATAGAACTTCAGCTTGTACTCCAGCCGTTCTTGGCTGGCTTTGCCGTTGGGAAAGTAGACAACGAAGAGCAGGAACTGTCCATAATCGGCCACAATAGCGCGATGCTCGTCATCAAAGCCCTCCATTCCCAGTGTGTATTTTACGCTCAGGGGCTCTGTTTTAGAGAAGAGGGCCACTCCGTCCCGCCCTTTTCGCTCCCCGGAGCCGAAATAGGAAAAGTAGTCCGGCATGCATTTTAGCTCAGCAGGGACCTGATCTGTTGCCACCTTGGTCTCCTGCAGGCAGAGCACATCGGGCATATCTCTTCTAAGCCAATCTACGAAGCCCTTTTTATAAACGGCTCTCAGACCGTTCACATTCCAGGAGAGAAGTCTCAAGGTAAGATCTCAGGAAATGTTGACGGGGAATATCTTTTTCTCATCTACGGTGCCGTTCTCCCAGGGCCGGAGCAAGAGCATGATGACGTCCGTGCTGCCGGGCTTTTTGGCGCTGAATACAAAGAGTTTTTTGCCGGGCACGCCCACCATTCCCGCCTTTTCATTGCCGGACTGTTCGGATGAGTCCACAAGGCTCAGGTACCCGGTATCAAACTGGGTCCACCATGAAAAGCCGGTTGAACCAGCATTGGACGGCAGCTCGATGGTAAAATTCTCTCCTGCCATGACATTGATGGCATCTTCGCAGGGGGCGTTGTCGCAGATGCTGTCGGCAGAGGCTGTGGCCGCGGCTATCAGGACAGCAGCGACGACAGCCAGAAATATGCTTGCTAGTCTCATCATTTGCTATACCTCTGGCGCAGTTCAATCCATATGTTGACAGCAGAGATGCTGATCAGGTTTAATGTGGTAGCCGCATACCAGAGATAGGACTCTTCCTGGTGGAGGCGCAATATCCAGCCGGACCATAGAACGAAACAGATGATGGAAAAGGAGATCAAAGTGTCGATGGCTAAAAAGAGCCTGGGCCTCTTAAAGAGCCTCCCCGCCTGAGCGATGGTGCAGTACTCCATAGGAGCCGCCTGGCCGGCCAGGTGAAAGGAGACTCGAGCCAGGTTCATGAGCAAATCTGCCGAGGCCCAGGCTATGACCAGCCATCCGAAGGCGGAAAGGGAAGTGGAGGCCTGCTCGTCGCCCATGCGCAGGGCAAGCATGCCAAAGAGCAGCTTGAAGACACAGAAGGGAACTCCTATGGTTAGGGCCTGAAAGGTGGGAGTCGAAAAGAGGCTATCTTCAACCTTTTCCTCTTGCGGCCTGCTTTGCTCTTCCATTGACTTCTATCCTGGTGCGTCTTTGCCGAAAAAATATATACCAAAGAATTCAGTGATATCGAAGTAGACTGTGATTTGTCTCATCAAAGCCGATATTATGCGACTCGGAGAATGATATATCATATTTTCCTATTGTCAGCATCTCTTGCTCGGCAGATGCTGCAAAGGATAGCATCACAATTCCGGCATACACAAGCAACAAAATTGGGCTTGCTCTCATTTCCTGCTCCTCCTGAGAATTCCAGCAAATTAGCATTAATTCTCGCGCACAAGTATAGAAAATTAATGCCCCAAAAATCGCTTTGCATTTTTATGAGGAATAACTCCAATTGAATGTTTGCTCATTTATAATACTATTATTTAAATTAATTTTAAGTTATGAATGATCGTACCTTAGTATAGAATTATAAATATTTGCAAATGGACTTATAGAACTCATTTAAACAATCTGAGAACTCTGCCTCAAAATTAATTACTAAAGAAAAATTCTTATACTAAAAGCTCTAGGCTACTGTAGAGGACTATGCAGACCAGACCTAATTTGAACATTCTTCTTGCCGAGGACAACCCGGTAAATCAGAAGATGGCTCTAATTGTACTCAAGAAGCTGGGCCTGGAAGCCGATACGGCCAAGAACGGCCGGGAGGTTCTGGTGGCCCTGGAAGAGCATCCTTACGACCTGGTGCTCATGGATATTCAGATGCCGGAAATGGATGGAATTGAAGCCACCAGAATCATTCGCAAGCGATGGCCGCAAGGCCCCAAGATAATAGTTGTCACCTCATTTGAGGCGGAGATGTGTCGCGATCTTTGCCATAATGCGGGGGCGGATGATTTTCTCAATAAGCCTGTAAAGATAGATGAGCTTGGTGCTGCTATTGAGCGCAATTTAGGCACTATTGGTTTGCAAAATGCAGCGGATGCACAAGCTCTTTTCGTTTAGGGCTGTGGTACATATTTATTTTTTTGCCATCTGCCTGATCTTGTCCCAGCCTGTTCCCCCCACCCGGAGAGGGTGATCCAGAACCATATCTATGAAGCCGAAGATGACGGGAGCATAAACGGCATAAAAGTCGCGAGCGAAGGACATAGCCTCCACTAGATCCTGGAAGTGGCGGGTTTCCATCTCCTCTCCCGTCCCGGCAATTACGGTGCTTATATTGCTCCTGGCCACGAAGCTGGACATACCGCAAGAGGCTTTGGGGGGCTGCACGGCATCGATGTTCACGGGCACGCCGCCATAGCATTCGTAGGCATAGCGCAAAAGCTCCTCTCGCGTCTCCAGGCCCTCTGATTTTGCCTCCTCCAATATTTCCGCGTCCAGAAAATCGAGCTGGGGAATGAGGCCGGCATCGATGACGTAGGAGAAGCCCTCCTCATCTCTTATTGCCAGGTCCACGGCCTCCAGGACCAGGCCCAGCCTCACCGGTTCGCCATAGCCATAGCTGCAATGCCAGCGGTCGCTCTCCACGTAAAGCTGCCGATCGCTCAGATTTGTTATATTAAGCATTAGAAGCAATATTATTACTATTACATAATAAGTCTTTTCGATTGATACGATTGCAGAAAGGTCTAAATAATAACAGCATGCAAAACCGAAAAGGGATTTGCAATGAATTTTAAGGATTGCATAAAATGCATGGCCGAGGATATGAGGGAAGCTGAGATCCCAAGGATTGAGTTCTGAGGAGGAACAGTCACAATCCATGCCATTAGATCCCTATGATTATCTGCGCATCCAGATCCAAATGGATTTC
>JAPKYC010000210.1 GCA_026394505.1 Methanothrix sp. | reverse complement strand
CTGGCGCGATCCCACAGCGACCTCGGCCACAGGTTCCTGGTTGGCCGGGTTGCGAATGATCTCGGTTTTGCCGGACAGGGAGATAACCTGCTCTCCGTTGATAAACATATGAGATTGGTGCATAACGACCTCTTGATAGTCGTCGTCTAGCCTCTTAAAGCCTATTATCTTAGATCTAAGAAATAGATACTTATATCTCTTAAAAGAACTACGGTAACTAAGTATTTACACGTGTTATGGATAGTGCGTCAGCAGGATCTTTCGAGCAGCATGCGAGGAGATAGATGCAACTTGCAGGGCTAATTTGCGATGATGTAGTACTAATTGATGGGTTGAGGAAATGAGCATTTGCTTAGACCGCAGGCGAAGCTACTTTCGCAGTGCTCTGATGCTGGCAGCCATCATTGTGATTGTGTATCTGGCCCTGTTGATTCTATTTAGAAATGATCCGGTGTTTCGTGTCACGCTCAATGATTTGCTCTTTCCTGTATTTAATGGACTGGCAGCGTTCGGTTTGCTCTACGCAGCCTTTCGCTCTGAGATCTATGGACGGCGTGCACGCCTTGCCTGGACCTTTTTGTTTGTAGGCCAGCTTTCTTTTACGCTGGGAGACATAACCTGGGCTGTCCTGGAGCTGGGCCTCCATCAGGAACCAATAGCTTCAGTAGCCGACGGTTTTTATCTGATGTTTTATCCATTCGTTGCCATAGGCATTCTTCTCTTACCCACAGTGCCATTAACTCGCAAGGAGAACCTCAAGTTATTGTTGGACACCGGAATCGTAATGATCTCGGCAGTCTTGGTCTTCTGGGCTTTTTTAATTGGGCCAACTGTTGCGGCCAACAAAGAAGATACATTGGTTTTGGCAATCTCCCTCGCATATCCAGTGATGGATTTGATTTTATTTTTTGCCTTGTTGCAATTGTTGTTTCGGAGGCTCAGATCGACGGAACAAAGGCCATTATTACTGCTGGCTGTCGGTATTGTCATAGGAATAGTCACAGATGTTGTTTATCTCATGCAAACTCTCCAGGAAACATATGCAACAGGCAACTTTTTGGATCTGGGATGGCTGGTCAGCTACGTCTTTATCGGGCTGGCTGGAGTATTGCAGGCAGATATCTGTAAGCTTGACCCAAATAGTCCATCTAATGAAATTGAATCGCGACGCGAGCAATTCGCCGGGCTTACTTATTTTCCCTACATTTGCGCTGTAGCTGCCTACCTTATGCTCATCTGGAGCCGCTACTCTCTACCCGATTCTTTTTCCGCATTTTCATGGGGTATAGGCATTATCATTGGGCTTGTGATCCTTCGCCAGATCGTAGCATTGGATGAGAACGTGCATCTGTACAAGGCTGCCCAGATGGAGATCGATGAGCGCAAGCGAGCAGAGAAGCTGCTTCGGCAAAGCGAGGAACGTTATCGCGAAGTCTTCGAGGCAGCACCGGATGTGATCTTCACTATTTCATCAAAGGATGCAATGATTACATCTCTTAATCCAGCCTTTGAGAAATTTTCCGGATGGTATGCTGCAGAGTGGCTCGGCAAATCCTTTATGAAAATCATACATCCTGAAGACCTTCCTATCGCCCTGGAAATGTTCAGCGATACCCTGGAAGGAAAAAAATCACGAACCCATGAACTGAGGTGCCTATCCAAATCTGGTGAATATCTGACTGCTGAGATCATAGGCGTTCCCCAGATTGAAAGCGGAAAGATTGTAGGAAAGCTTGGATTTGCTCGGAATATCACCGAACGCAAGCAAGCTGAAGTGGAATTACAGAGGGCCAAGGAAGCTGCAGAGGCGTCAACCAAAGCCAAGTCTGAGTTCCTGGCTAATATGAGCCATGAGATACGCACGCCCATGAATGCCGTTATCGGCATGACAGGGCTGCGACTGGAGGCTGACTTGGCGCAGGAACAGCGTGATTATTTGGAGACCATTCGTAGTAGCGGAAATACATTGCTGGCCCTCATCAATGACATCCTGGACTTCTCCAAGATCGAAGGCGGCAAACTGGAGCTGGAATGCCGGCCTTTCGACCTGAGAAACGTCGTGGAGGATTCTTTGGACCTGGTGGCCGCCAACTCTGCCGAGAAAGGACTGGAGGTCGTATGCATTTTTGAGAATAATGTGCCAGATATAGTAATGGGGGATGTTACCAGGATCCGCCAGATCTTGGTCAATCTATTGGGTAATGCAGTGAAGTTTACCGAAAAGGGAGAAGTAGTGTTAGCAATTAGCTCTTTGCCCCTGGAGCATGGAAAAATCGAGCTCAATTTCGCAATTAGGGACACTGGTATCGGGATATCCAAGGATCAAATGGACAGGCTGTTCCGGTCCTTCAGCCAGGTCGATTCTTCTACTACCAGACATTACGGAGGAACCGGTCTAGGCCTGGCCATAAGCAAACGCCTCACCGAAATGATGGGTGGAAGGATCTGGGCAAAGAGCGAACCGGGAAAGGGCAGTACTTTCCAGTTCACCATAATCGCAAAGTCACCTGCACCTAAAGAGGCGGTCCCTATGAATCCCAGCATGATTGGGAAGCGAATTCTTGTGGCCTATGAAAATGACCTTGCTAGAAGCATGCTGGCAGAAGCCGCGCGGTCTTGGGGGATGATTCCGGCCGTGGCAACCAGTGGAAAATCCGCCCTGGAAATGCTCGCTGCAGAGACCTTTGATTTTGTGATTCTGGATGCAGTATTGCCTGATGTAGATGGCCAGTCCCTTTCCAGAGAGGCTAAAAAAGGCAAGAA
>JAPKYC010000160.1 GCA_026394505.1 Methanothrix sp. | reverse complement strand
TTTCTGCAATCTTCGATGGTTTTTCCTGTAGCCCATACTCCGTCAAGTTCGGGTACTTCGGCAAAGTAGGGATAATCGTCGTCAATAATTTTGTACTGGGCTTTTTTCAATGCCACATCCATATACTCGGAGAACATATCGCAGTATCTGTTCATCTCAATGAGATTTAACTTTATCTGAAGCTGAATACATGCAGAATTCGGACGTTTGTAATTCATCTTCGTTGCAGCGCGGAGACCCCATCAGTTCGGGCGCGGTAGTTGACTTATGCATTTTTCGGCGAATTTGCCCTCGGCATAGAGCTGCTGGCGGGCCTGGGGCGGACGCGCGTGTGGGACGCTCGCTGATATCCGGCTTTCAGGGACTATCGGCTTGGGAGACGTTTGCGTTCTATCCTGCCGTCTCTTCTGACGGGGGGCCACGCGCGGTGAAACGCGCGGGTCGATCCGGGCTGCCCTCAACGCCGGGCAGGCTTGGATACTTGGCGACGGGGCAGTTGATGGAGCGGGCAGGATCTGTTCCAGCAAGTAAGTGTGGCAAGAATTGTCCATCTCTCATCGGGACTTCGCGGCTTCGCGCCTTCGCGTGAACCGGGGTCTCGCGCGAAGCCGCGAAGGGCGCGAATAAGCCAATTGCATCATCCATAACTGATGACCAATGGCGTACTTTGTGAATTTGTACACTTTGTGGTTATTATCATCATAGTATTCAATTTATCTAAAACTGGACTTACGGATTTTCACCGCAAAGCACACAAAGAACTCACGAAAAATGTCGAACTGAGCTGGCTCCGGCGGCGACCTCCCCGCGGGCAGCCATGCTCGCCCAGACGGGCCCGGACCCACACACGGGCGTACGCGCACCGGCAGCGGACAAAAAAGCCCAGTCGGCTGTAGCCGCACCTAAATCATTTGCACATTTCTCTTCCCTCTGGCCTTCTCGTACAGCTTTCGATCCATGGTCAGCAGTGGGGCATTCTCCTTTTCAGTAGCCGCCAGAAAGAGTGAGTCGTAAAAAGCAATTTTGTCTTCAACAGCAATTCTATATGCCTCACTGATCAGGTCGCTCGCCCGGATGAGGGCGCAAGCCTGGGAGATAAAGCCCATGCATTCCTGGAGGGCAGAGAATGTCAACTCAGGGTCCTCTTGAAAATGAACGACCCGTTTCCAGGCGACATTGCCCACCTCCGCCATGGACAGGTCCAGAGCCATCAGATTCTTCTCGGCAACGGCGTTCGCAGCTTTCTCGGATGATGCGTCCCGAAAGAAGAAGAGGGCGGCTATGACGGATGAATCCAGGATGACATTATCCGGCATCTCTATCCTCTCTTATCATCTCTGCGGCGCTGCTCTCTATGGGCAACATCTTCATCCTCAACAGGCGAGCCTCTACCAGAAAGTGTTGCTTTTTTTTCTCCCGGACCATCTTCTCCACAGCTTCCCTGATCTCTGCCTGCCAGTTGACATCTCTTATCTCGTCCATCATGCGCCGCACATGATCATCCAAACGGATGCTGTAAACACTGGTTGCCATGATGCATAAGTTTACTTATTAGTATATGGAAATATTGCTCATCCCGTCCCAGATGCGTCCGCCTGGGCTCGCGCAGCCACGCACACGCGCACGCATGGGACGCCGGGCAGCCCAGCGGATCGCCTCAGCGGCGCGCTGCGGAAGAGGGCGGGTTGAAGGGAGGCAAAATTGCACGCCCTCGCCTAGATGAGCCCCCACGCCGTCGGTACAGTGCGCCTTGGAGGGCACCGGCCCGAAAACCCCCACTCACGTCGTCTGCGGGTCCATTCGCTTCTTTGAAAAGCCTGCGCTATCCTGTAAGTCGAGAATATTCCGGCAGGGGGGCGAAGCAAGCTATAAATATTGAAAAAAGAGACTAACATTTGGAGTGGATTTAGTATGCTAAAAACGGTTTTTATAACTGTGGCAGCCATGCTCGCTCTAGCATGCCTGGGTCTCGCAGAAGATACAACGCCACCTGTAGGCTCGCAAAACAGAATTACGCCCATAGATGATGGAACCATTCGAGTGAATACGTTTGAGAATGGTGCTCTGATTAATGATATTGATAATCTCGGATCGTATATATCCCGTGATCAAGATCGAAAAAATGGATCGGTGGCCTATGTCATTTTCGACCTTAACAGTCTCGCGCAAGTTGCCGATCAGAATCTAGTATTGCTTAAGATATACGCGGACAACTCTAACGATCTGGAAGAATTAGTTATCGCAAGCGATCGGATTCTCTCGATGAAGGATGGCACTTCCACCGCAGGATTTTTTATGGGTATCGACCATTACATTGAAGCGGGATCCGGTTTTGCTCTGTTTAATCTGACGGATCAGATTAAGACTTTGCAGAAGCATGGACAGAATGAGATAGCTATATTCTTCATTGGCGAAAACCTGTCAATAGGGACAATCGAGGGAGGAAAGCCTGCAGAGATAATTGTGATATAAACTCAACTAATAATCCACAAAAATTTCCGATCACAATCATCTCAGGTGGCGCTCCACATGCACGAGGGCTGCCACGCTAGCCCGAGCGTGCCCACCTGCACCCGCCCGGTCACGCCCACGCGCGCCTTGGTGCGGCCCCGCGAATCGTTTCAGCGGTGCGCGGCGGAAGTGGACGGGATGGCCGGGTGCGCGAGAACCCGGGCCCCCAGCCGGGCGCGAGCCCCGCTACTGCGGTCAGTCGAGCCGCAGGTTGGCGATGGAGTGCCTCGCATTATTGGTGAGCAAAAAACCCACTTGATCGTCTTTGTGCGTACTTTGTGAGCTTCGTGAGCTTTGTGGTTATTATAGATCTATTTAAAACGGGACTTACGGATTTTCACCACAAAGATCACAAAGCGCACAAAGAACTCACGAAAAATGTCGAACTGAGCCGGCTCCGGCGGCCCAGACCAGCACGGGCAGCCACGCTCGCCCAGGCGGGCCAGGACCCGCATGCGGGCGCAAGCACACGCGCGCCCGCTGGCGGCTGTTTTCTTCGAGCAGAGGAGCAGTTCGTTGCAGGAATGAGATGGATCGCTAAAAGAGGCCCAATTTTTAGAGTTAAATAGAAAACCTCACTCCTTCTTCGTCTTCTTCCTCGCCGCCTTGTACTTGGGCCAGCTCTGCCGGGCCAGCCCCTTGTTCGCGTAGCTGGCCGCCACGCTGTCGGAGACTGCCCGCTCGATCCTATCGTCGCGACTCCTTCGCTCCGATGCCGCCTTCTTGACGATGATGTAGTTGGCGATCAGAAAGAGGGGAAACATGAGAATACAGATCACGACTATCTGCCAGATTTCCATAAAAATAGTCTGGCTCTAGAATATAAAAGGAGCGCCTCAAGAGGACGACTTCGTTCAAGGTCGATCTGAGTCGGAAGAGACTATTGGGATAGAATTCGTTGGTCAAATCCCTTCAACATTAGAGGTGTATAGTTGCATGCATGGGAATAATTGGAGCTATTCGGGCATTGCGCTATCACAACTACCAAGGGATCTCTTTCCGTGGATGAGTTCGAATCGATGCTCAGATTGCCACATTCCAAAGAGAGGATGACAAGAGCAATCACTATCACTACAACCGCTGCAATTAGCGCTAAGATTGAATGACCAGCATATTTCTGGTCTTTTTTACGGTTCTTACGCTCATATTCCACCCTATCCTTCCTCTTTACACCTTCAGCGAGCGGTTTCTTGTAGAGTGCCCAAACGCCGGAAACAATCGAGCCTGCTAAAATCCCCACCGCTAAGAAGAGGAGGAAAATTATCCAAGAGATGTGGATTCCCATTCGAGTTCCATCATTGAGAATAAAGTATATTGCGCCTAGTGAAATTGACAGAAGTAAGCCTGATGATTGCAGCAGCGGCGGTATTACAGCCCTTAAATCCTCACGATCCTTGTTTAGGTCATCTAAGATATCGTCAAGATTTGGGAGTTCTAGATCGTCACTCTCAGTTAAAAGGAATTGCTCATTGCTGAGCACATTTTCCCAATCATCGCCATCTTCAGTCAGATCATCGACCTCTTGGCCTACACCTGGCAATTCCAACCACCACCAAGGGCGATTTGACTTCAATAATGGCACCTAATATTCGGGGTAAAAATAAAGAGTGTTTTCCTTCATGTCATACTTCTTGATGGGTTCATCTCTTTTCAAGAGTTTTGAACCCTCATTGGTGTTCCCGTATAACTTCCACTGTCCTCGTTCTACGCCAAAACGCTTGGACAACATATCCTGAATAATCCCTACATCTTTATCTTCAGGTACATCGAACCTGCGGACAGAGTGCTCTAAGAATCCCGGCGGAAGTTGAACTTTAATGCTCACGGTATTTGTCATCTTACCAGGAGCTGCGAGTTTCATATCGCCACTTTTTATTTTAATCGTTTTATCGCTTAGTTTAACTTCGACCCATTTATCAGGTTTTTTTTCAGAGCTGCGGCGATGAACAATGTAGCTAGAGGCTGAGGCACTTGGACGAAAGGCCCTTTTGCCTCTCGTTTCTTCTTGATTTGGCTTCTCGATTGGCCTTCGAAAAGCTCCTTTCTCTATGAATCGCCGCATCATGCCAGCAACACCATCGATTGATTCTTTGCGTTGCAATGGTAATAAATGTTCTTATTCCTGTCCAAAAACGAATATGCACCCCTTTGCCCCATATATTTTCACTATTTAAACTTCGCCAGCAGCCTGGCATAAAACTCCCGCTCCGGCCCTTTGGTGGAGCGCACCAGCCTGTCCAGTATAAGCTCGGGAGTGCTTTTGGCCAGATAGTTGTAGCGCGGGCTTCGGCAGACTCGCAGGTTGTTGTTCTCGTCCAGCCCCTCCGCCTCGATCCCGTCCACCCGCACCGGCGTCTCCACATAGCGGCGTACATCCTCTGCCAGGTGGCTCACGAAGACGGCCACGCAGCCGCGCCGGTTCAGCTCATCCAGCATGCAGGCAATAATCCGAGCGGATGCGCCCGGCTCGGTGATGGCCTCCAGCTCGTCCGCCAGGACCAGCTTTCTCTTCTCGTTCTCCACCACGGCGAACTTCTTCATGGCCGTCTCGAAGGCCCCGGCGGAGAGCGTGCCGCGGCTTTTGCTGAAGTAGTACATCTCCTCAAAGAGGGAGAGCCGACAGGCCCGCGCCGGCACGGGCAGGCCCATGTGCGCCAGGATGACGATTTGAGCGATGAGGTCCAGGAGCGAGGTCTTGCCGCCCGAGTTGACGCCGCTGAGCAGCGCCACCTTCTCGACATGATCCGCGCTTCCCAAGGAGTAGCTCACCGGATCGGGCCCCTCCAAAAAGAGATGGCGGCCCTCCGCGAAGGAGAGGCACGGCTCCTCGGTGATCTCAGGGAAGGTGAGATTCTCTGCCAGGGCAAACTGCCCCAGGGCATGAGAAAAGTCAAACTCCATCAGGGCATGCACCAGCGCGGCAGCCTCGTCCCTCTTGTCTTGCAGGCCTCGCGCATTCTCCCTTCTGGCCAACAGGCCGCGCCCTTCCCTGCGGCTTCGTAGCTCCTGCTCAAAGGAGCGCAGGGCCTGCCGGTCCAGCTCCAGAGGATAGCTGACCTCTGCCGAGAAGATCTCATCCAGCCACACCGCTTCCGCTCCCTGCGTTTCCAGCTCGCTCGCGGCGCGCGCCTTCGCCTCCTTCAGGACCTGTGCAAAGACGCTCTTCATCTGCACCTCCAAGAGCTCTCGCACGCCCTCTCCCCGGCTCATGACCAGGAGCAGGTCCGTGCCGCCCAGGGTCAGCGAGCTCTTCTCAATCTTACTCTTCAGCTCCTCATTGGCCCAGGAGACGGCCTCGCTCACGCACCCGCCCAGGCGCGCTGCCAGCCGCTCCAGCCGTTCCCCTTCCTGGTCCCCGCTCACACTCAGCCTGGTGAGCAGCTTATGCAGGCTCTCCCACCCCGCAAAGCCGGCTACGCCTGCATCCTGCAGCCTTCGGGCCGCCTGGGCTGCCGCCAGCAGGCACTCTAAATTATCCTCATAAAATCCCAGGACAGCCTCGGGCACCAGATACCACTCTTCTAAAGACTCGGCAAGTTCCACCTCTGCTGGCCCCTCCATTTCCTCGCCCACCAGGCAGACGTGGCTGTAGCTTCGCGCTAGGTCCATCAGCTCGGCCGGGCTTTCTGCCAAATGCAGGTCTATCAGCCTGTCCAACCCCCGCGCCTTCAGCCTCTGAAAGGCCTCGGTCGAGGTGGCGGCCACCGCCCTCTCTCGGACCCTCGCGACCGCCTTCTCCCGCAGCGACCTGATCTTTTTTAGCAGTTCCTCCAGGTCCTGTCCCTGCATCTTCTCCGTTGCCTGGCTTGCGGCCAGAGCGATCTTGCGGTTCTCCGCCAAAAGCTCTGCCGAGGAAGTGGCAAACAGAGTGCCTATCTTTTGCCGAGCGTATTCGGTATGAGCATAGCCCGCCAACCGGGAGATAAGCATCTGTTGAATCCTGGCCGCCTCATCCGTGGCCAGAAACTGTTCGGGCGTGACGGCGTACTTCAACCCCCGTGCATGCTGGACCAGGAGGAGAGCCTGGCGTTCGCTAAGAGCCCTGCATAGTCCGGCCACATCTGCGTTCATGACCGCCTGCAAGGCTTTTTCCTCATCCCCATATTGCTCTAAGAGGCGCTCTCTTATGCGAGAGCCCACGCCGGGCAGATCTACCAGTTTCAAACAGCCCCATTTTGCCAGGAATATAATATATGTATTGCGGCGGCATAAAGTGAAGCTTGATATTCCGGGGCAAAAGAATGGGGCTTGTGCTACTAAATCGTCTACTGGGCCTGGGGGAGGAAGAGAGCATATTTCTCGCAGAAGAGTCCTGGCAAGATCTGCTGGAGCTGCCCGTCACTAGAGAGATACTGCAGGAGGGGCTGGATACAGATGCCTGCATCGAGGTCAACGATCTGGGATATGCCCTGCACCTATCCGAGCCAGCAGAACTGTGGCTGCTTCTCACTGATATATATTCATCCAAAAAGATTTTGCAGGAGCATGCCGAAAAATGGCGATCGAAGATCATCAAAACGATGCAGGCAAATGATGTGGATTTTTTCCCGGCTCTGACGGAATACTTTTCTAATTCTCTGGCAGCAGAGCTTTTCTGCGAGAGCTGCTCTCTGAAAGAAGCGCCTCTTTACGTAGAAGAAAGAATCGAGAGGCTAATGCAACTCTTGCCGTCCATACTGCCCAAAGATGAAAGCATCCTGGAGATTTGCTGCGGCAGCGGCACGGCCACCCAGGCACTTTTTCGCCTGGGGCAGCATCCCCTCTCTATGGACTCCGATCGCTGCGATCTGTGCCTGGCCATGAAGAGCGAACTCTTGGACCCAAAAAGATGCTTCGTCCTGGATGCCCGGCTTTTGCCCCGCCTCTTTCCTGCCAGGTCTTTTAATACCGTTCTGGGATTCATGGTGGGGCTGATAGATGATTTCAATTGGCCTCTCTGGAGGGACATTCTCCTTAAGGCCTCCAGCCTCGCGAAAAATAGGGTCTTATTTACCGTTTACACTCAAAAAGAAGCGGAACTCATCGCGAAGGCGCTTGGGGAAGCCGGCTGGAAGGGCAGGATAATCGATAATCGCGACTCCAAGGGAATTTATGACCAGTGGGCCTATTTGGCTGCGAAGGAAGGATGAATGGAAAGGTTAATTACAGTTCCCGGAGTGGATAAGATATAGGTGAGATTCTTGGCTGATTTTAAGAAAAGAAATACAGAGAGAAAGGGTGGCAAAAAGGAAGAGATCAAAAGCAAGAAGCTCATGGAAGAAAACCTCGATGACCTCCGGGGTAGGGGAGAAGAGGAGAAATAAATCCTTTCGCGCAAAGGATTCAATCCGGGGCCTAATGCCCGAAGCGTTCCTGGTAAGGAATCTTATGTTTATTTTCCAGGCCGAACCGGCATAAGGCCCCGCTACAAAGCTATAGAGAGATGGGATGCATTTTTGCCATCTCATCCGCTTTGCATTATGAAGGCGTTACGCTCAAGCCCCGACTCAGCTCCTTGAGCTTTTCGATGCTCTCCTGAGTTTTGGCCGACTCTTTCCTCTTTTCATCCTCGAAGTGCTTTATGATCTCGTCTAAGGAAATAGTGAGCCTGTAGACCTTCATGGGCCGGCCTTTTCCGTCTTTTTTGATCTCTCTTTCTTCCACCCAGTTGTTGCTACGCAGCGTGCGCATAGCAATGCTCACCTCTGGCTGACGCAGGTTCGAGCCGATCTCTATCTCTCGAGAGGTGGCCTCCTCCACATTGGCTAAATAGGTGATCATACTGGCCACATTTCTGGGAATGCTGAGTTCTCGAAGAACCTCTACGAACTCCCTGTCTGCATCATCCAGAACTTTTACAGAGAATTGTCTCATAATAGATATAAGAAATACCCTATGATATAAATAGTTTATTTCTAGACTGCGTATTGTTGTTGGACTTAAGATTATGCTACAAATATGCAACTGCTTGAAGATATTCTTTCCGCGTAATGATAATATATCTTCCAATTCATAGATCCAACAAAATGGAATTCGTCTACCCATCGAGAAGGAGGTGCGGACCACACAAATTCTAAATTTGTAAAATAAGTAAAAATATTAAAAACATTATAATTAAATTTTGAGATATATGCAGGTTAACACGGATCTTATATTATATAGATTTATGATATGAGAAGATAGATATATCATCGTTTTCACTCCCTTGGGCCATGGTATTGAAGCTTGATCCCTGGGGCGCGGTTCATGTAGACGATTACACCAAGCTCTTTCTGGAGTTTGGCATATCGAGCTTTGATGATATCCTTCCCGAGCTTAAAGACCCTCATCCCTACATGAGGCGCAAGATTATCTTCGGCCACAGAAACTACGACTCAGTTCTTCGTGCCATGCAACGGCATGAGCCCTTTGCCGTCATGAGCGGCTTCATGCCCTCCGGCAGAGCTCATTTCGGCCACATGATGGT
>JAPKYC010000308.1 GCA_026394505.1 Methanothrix sp. | reverse complement strand
GGCGTTGTCCCTCTGATGAAGGCCGATGGAGGGCTCGTCCAGCACATAGAGCACGCCGGTCAGGTTGGAGCCGATCTGAGTGGCCAGGCGGATGCGCTGCGCCTCGCCTCCGGAGAGGGTGCCCGCGTTTCGGGATAAGGTGAGGTAGGCGAGACCCACATGCTCCAAAAAGCCGAGGCGAGAGGAGATCTCCTTCAAGATCTGGCGAGCGATCTCCTGCTCCTTTTCCGAGAGCTTGGGGGCGAGC
Organism: Methanothrix sp.; assembly: GCA_026394505.1. Classification (GTDB taxonomy): domain Archaea; phylum Halobacteriota; class Methanosarcinia; order Methanotrichales; family Methanotrichaceae; genus Methanothrix. The sequence continues at coordinate 11,247 of JAPKYC010000308.1, read as the reverse complement.
TTTGCAAAAAAGTCGATGCTCTCACCAACCGATTGATCGGTCACATCCACAAGGGACTTTTCTCCGACCTTTACGGCCAGCACCTTTTCCTTCAGCCTGCGGCCGTTGCAGGCCGGGCAGGGAAGGACGCGCATGAACTTCTCCAGCTCCTCGCGCCTGTACTCAGACGCGGTCTGGCCGTAGAGGCGGATGCTCTGCGGAATTAAGCCCTCCCACTGGCCGTTATGCATCCAGTAGGCATCACCGTTTTTCATGCTCATGCTGAACTGGATGCGCTCCTCTGAGCCGTACATCAGGGCATTGTACTGCACCTCGCTGAGGTTTTTCATGGGGGTGAGGACGTCGAAGCCGAAGTGCTTGGCTACGGCCGCCAGATGCTGGCCCCGCCAGCCATCGATGGCATTTCGGTACAGCGCCACCGCTCCGTCGGCAATGCATAGCTCCCTGTCCGGTATGATCAGATCCGGATCGAACTCCATACGAATGCCCAGACCGTTGCATGACTCGCAGGCTCCGAAGGGGCTGTTGAAAGAGAACATGCGTGGTTGCAGCTCCTCGAAGGCCATGCCGCAGACAGGACAGGCCATGGTAGCGGAGTAGAGCCGCTCCCGGCCCACGCCGAAAAGGGCGATGACCAGGCCTTCCGCTTTCTTAAGAGCATTCTCGACGGCCTCCACCAGCCGTGATCTATCCCGGCATGGGTCCAGCCGGTCCATGACCACGTCGATGTCGTGCATTTTGTAGCGGTCCAGCTCGATTGTCTCATCCGTTCTATGTATCTCTCCGTTCACCCGCACCCGTGCATAGCCCTCTCTATTCAGGTCGGCGAAGAGCTGGCCGTAGGTTCCCTTCTTCTGGCGGACGATGGGAGAAAGAATCGTCACCTGGCTCTGGCTGCCCGCGTCTTCATCGCTCTCAGCTCCGCCTTCCGACTTTCCAACCTCTGCACTCGCCTCCTCCAGAATGCTCTTTGCAATCCTCTCCGGCGACTGGGACTGGATCAATATGCCGTGCACCGGGCAGTGGGGCACGCCGATCCTGGCAAAGAGGAGGCGCAGGTAGTCATAGATCTCGGTTACCGTTCCCACGGTGCTGCGCGGGTTCTTGGAGGTGGTCTTCTGCTCGATGGAGATGGCCGGGGACAGGCCTTCGATCGAATCGACATCGGGCTTGTCCATCTGGCCCAGGAACTGGCGGGCGTAGGCGGAAAGCGATTCTACGTAGCGGCGCTGGCCCTCGGCGTAGATGGTGTCGAAGGCCAGAGTAGATTTGCCAGAGCCGGAGACGCCGGTGATGACGATGAAGCGATCTCGGGGCAGCTCTACGGTTATGTCTTTGAGGTTGTGCTCGCGGGCACCTTTTATTATGATCGATTTCATTTCGCTTATCTCACGGGTTTTTATGGTCGATTTCCTTGGGAGGAGGATGGACTTAATCCTTTTCAGGCCGTCTTTTTGGAATGGGTTTGAAATGGCAGATCAACCTTCTTAACCAATTCCCCCAAAACTTGGGAGTGAAAGCCCTTGATTTCGGGCTTCTCTTTCAATCCGTCGTCTTGATCGATAAGATAATCTTCTAGAAGTTCAAATATCACTTTACCGAAAGAAAGAACATTACCGGAAGAAGCACCGCCGGAAAATGAAGAAGGTCCCCAATGAACAGCAAGGATAACCGAAATGGATACAGAATAGAGATTCTACTGGTAGAAGATAACCCTGCTGATGCGCGTCTGACCGAGCTGGCGCTTAGAGACAAGAAAATTCTCATCACACTTAGCATTGCCAGAGACGGAGAGGAGGCGCTGGCCTTTTTGCGCAAAGAGGGAATTCATGCCCAGGCCAAGAGCCCCGACTTCATACTACTCGACCTCAGTCTGCCCAAAAAAGACGGTCGCGAGGTGCTCAAGGAGATTAAGAGTGATGTGTTGATCAAACACATTCCTGTGGCGATCTTGACCACCTCTGATGCCGAGAGCGACATTTTGTACTCTTACAGTATGCAGGCCAATTGCTATCTGGTCAAACCGCTGGAGTTGGACCGGTTCGTGGAAATGATGAATTCCATAAAGAGCTTCTGGTTCGCGACGGCCAGATTGCCCAGGAGGGATGAGATAAGTGAGCCGGAATACCCTTAAAATTCTTCTAATTGAGGATAATGAGGTAGATGCAAGGCTGATCCGGGAGTATTTACTGGATGCCTCCCGCAAGGAGGACGGCGTTTCCTCGGCAGTGTTTGATTTGACAATGAAAAATAGCCTTTCTTCGGGGCTTGAATTCCTGACCCAGGAAGATGTGGACGCCGTGCTCCTGGATTTGAATCTGCCTGATAGCGTTGGTTGGGAGACGTTCTCCAAAATTCATAAAAAGAAGCCAAAAATTCCCATACTGATATTAACCGGCCTTAGCGACAGAGAGCTGGCCATGAAAGCAGTTCGGGAAGGCGCAGGGGACTATCTGGTGAAAGGAGAAGTGGACGGCAGACTGCTCAGCCGTTCCATCGGCTACGCCATTGAGCGCAAAAAGTCCGAGGAAGAGCTTCTCTTAGCCCAGAACAATCTGGAGAGGAAGATTCACGAGAGGACCATAGAATTGAAGGAGAGGTATGACGAGATTGAACAACTGGTCTATGCCATTTCCCATGACCTCATTTTGCCATTGGTGACCATCAAGGGGTTTCTTGGTTATCTCAAGAAGGATGTTGCGTCCGGCAGCCGGCAGAGGATTGAAATCGATCTGGGTCTGATGGGGGATGCAGTGGAGAGAATGGAGGCCCTTTTGGTCAGGGCCCTGGATATATCGAGCATAGGCAAGCTAGCGAACGCCAGAACGAAAGTTCTCTTTGGCGAGATTGTTCAGGAAGCCTTGAGTCTGGCGGCAGATAAGATCAGGTCCAGCGGAGCCAAGATCATTGTGGCGGATGATTTTCCCATGGTGAGCGTGGATCGGTCCAGGATTGTGGATGTCCTGGTGAATCTGATCGAGAACTGTATCAGGTATGCGGGTAATATTGGGCCGCTTCGGATCGAAATAGGATATCAGGTCAAAGAGGGCGAGACCGTTTTTTTTGTCAAGGATGACGGCCCCGGCATAGACCCGTTATTGCAGAAAGATATATTCCGGCTATTTTACCGGGGCAGCGAGGCGGAAAATTCCCACGCGGGATTGGCCCTATCCCGGAGGATTATCGAGGTTCATGGGGGAAGGATGTGGATAGAATCGGTTGTGAACAAAGGCTGCGCTGTGTACTTCACAATTCCTTAGATTCTCACTCTGCGGAAAGGGTTACAGTCAATTCAATGCGATAAATATGTCCTGGTTCCAGGGGCTCGTCGTTCAATGAGACCTCCTGTATCAGGCTTATTTTTTGATCCTGAAATTTGGATGCCGTCGCTATCCCTGTCCGGGCCGGAATCCTTTCGCGATTAGGAAGGGCAACCGATTCCACCTTTAAGCTTGAGATAAGATGCTTGCTTGTGTAACCACTGCCGGTCCATTCCGTCATTTGTCCCTTGGTAAGGGGGTTTTCATCGGTTGTTATCAACTGCCAGGAATTGTCTGCCTTGACGGATATCAGTATCTCCTTTTTATTCTCGGTGGAGGGAAAGAGTTTCCAGATCGAATCACCAATTTCTTCTACTGAGATCTCCATAGAGGGAGGGATCTCGGTTGTCGCCATTATCATCTCACCAGATAATGGTAGACCTGGGGCAACATCCTGGGCAGAGCTTGGTGCAAAAGTGATGAGGCCAAAAATAGTGAGAATGAGGATAACCATGAAGAAAGCCAAAAAACTTTTCGCCATCATCTCACCATATGGTACCGAATATTATTTATAGTATTGCCATCGTTCTTTAAATGTTAAACCGGGGGATTTCTCCGGGTAATAAGACGGCGGTAGAGAAAATATGTTCTCGTGACAGAATGAAAATGTTCGTAAACTTATTATGGCAAATCAATACCTTGTATCACTGTTTTTCATAAATACTTACCATCCTTAAGGTTTAGGCTCGTTTCTTCTCAATTTATATTCTCGCGTTGATGAGTAGAAAATCAGACAAAATCGTAAATGATTCAAGAGATGATAAATATGAGGAAAACATTTCGCAAATTCCTGATTGGAGCTGCCTTGTTGATGGTAATGTGCAGCACGCTTATGGCTGTACAAGCAGCAGATACGCTTACAATCGGCGCGACTCTGCCATCAAAGTTGGATATTGATGTCAAAACAACAGCATTCACTAATTGGCCACTTGATCCGGCGTTACCAAGCTCCCAAACCCAGACATTAGGTCAGACGGATGGACTTTGGGTGAGAGGAAATCGAAATGGTTGGAATGTTAGAGTAACTTCTCAAAAGGCAACGTTGACCGAATACTCTGGATCAGACTATGTCACCAATGGAAATTATCTGATTTCTCCTTTAACTCTGCAAGTGAATCCGACCGATTCTGGTACTAGTTCGCAGATTACAGTTTCGATTCCTCCCACTTCCGGTGTGTCCCCAACTCTGTGGGCCAATGGAGTGAGAATGAGTGGTGTTGGTGATGGCTGGAGAAAAGGCGGCCTTGTATTCAACCAACCGGTCTCATGGGATGACGAGCCTTTATTAGAAAGTGGTCGCAGTTACCATAACGTTCTGACCTTCACGGTAGCTTATCCTTAGAGCTTGTAGCGAAATAACCTAGGACGAAATATGCGAAGAAGTTAAATAATATCGATATCAATAAGCGATTCAGAATGTTGATTTTGCATATTATTTACCTAAGTTATTTCGTTACAACTACTTAGACTATGCAGGAGTGAAAAGGGAGCACGCAGACCCTTCCAACTTTGATTTTTAAATGGGTATAAAATGTGCTTTATCATTAGATTATCTCTGGTCTTGATGGCAATGTGCTGCCTGCTTACCATGGCACAAGCCGGAAATACTTTGATAATCGGAGCAAACATAGTTTCGTGTATAGAACTCGATGTAATAACAGGGTCTTTGACATGGCTTCTTGACCCGGCTGCAAGCCCTTATACCCAAACTCTAGATAAAAATAAGGGAGTTTTTGTTAATGGCAATAAACCGGGTTGGACCCTTTACGTGCGGTCGGAAGTTGCTACTCTCACCAACTGGGACGGATCCAATTACAATTCCGGGGCATTGCAGTCGCCAATGACTCTTCAGTCCTATCCGGAAGGCAATGCAATTGGGAAGACAATTGCCGTCTCAGTCAGCAATCAAGAACTGGTCACAGAAGGAGAAAAAGGTAAGGACAAAAAGGTAGGCTTGGGCTTCAGTCAGCCGGTCTCCTGGAATGATGATCCCCTTCCTTCCGACCATAAATATCATATCATCCTGACGTTCACTGCCACAGCGGCATAAACGTCATCATTTTAGCACGATTATGCCATACCGATTCATTTAAATCATATAGTTCCCTTACTTGAATAAGTGATTTTAAATGAACAAAAAAGATGGCCTAGTGCTAATATTAATAAGTCTCCTGACCCTATTCGCATTTTCCGCTACCACAGCTCTTGGTGGACTAGGTGTCACGGGAGCCATAATTGAGATGGAGGTAAACTCGGGTGAACATATCAGTCAGAATATTATGGTGCACTCCGGACCGGATGATGCGCCTATGGAAATCCTGGCCACTGTAATGGGCTACGGCCAGTCGCCCAGCGGTGGAAGCACTGAGATTCTTCCAGAGAATGATCTGAGTCCCTACACGGCCCGACCCTTCTTAAAAGTAACTCCTGCCACACTTCAACTTGATCCAGGCCAGGAGAAGACTGTAACTCTGGATGGAGATATTCCTCAAGACGTGGGCGCAGGTGGACGGTACGCGATTGTGAATATACATACCAAACCGACAGGAAATGGAACTGTGGGAATTAGTCTGGCCATCAATGTCCCAGTTCGCCTCACCATCGCCAATACGGAACAGATAAAAACCGGCACTGTCAAGAGCATAAAATTGGGCGATCCTGTGTCGGGAGTACAACAAAACGTCACTCTGGAATTCGAGAATACTGGAAACCATCACTACTTAACTCAGGTGGATGCCTCCTTGAAAGATAGGAACGGTTCAGTCATTGCCAAAGCATCTCCACTTATTTCCTACTCTCCTGTCCTCCCCGCATCCGCAAGGACCTTTGAAATCTCCATCCGCCCCGACAAAACACCGCCCGCGGGAGATTATGAGATTAATACCACAGTGAGCACGGATGATGGAATTGTACTGGCCGAAAAGAGCTTAAACTTCAAGATATAAACTTCTTTAATTTTATAATTTTTTGACATTACAAAAAGTTCTTAAATGAAGATTGCCCATAATACTGATTAGAACAAATAAGTATTTCCGAAAATCAGCATTAAATCTAATCGGGACGAAAGATATGCAAATGAAACCGGCATGGGCAATAAGGATCAGAATAATTGGGCTAATCGTAGGTTCCCTTTGCGGGTTAGCTGACGCAAATTCCGATACCATAACGATCGATAGCTATGTCAAGCCCTCGGTAGAAGTCGCCATCTCCCAGGAGGAGTGCGTATGGGAGCTTTCTCCCATAGAGCCCGGAATCTATACCAAAGACAGCCGTCTGGAAATCAGGTCAAATGCTCCGTGGATCATCACCGTGAAGGAAGAGAATGCCACCGGCGGGCATATGACGGAGTGGAACGGGAACAGCTACGGCAACGGGAAGCTCTCCATTCCCATGATGGTCAAGGCCGACCAATCGGTCACCCTGCCAAACACCGATGAAATACCTATCAAGTCCGGTCTTCGAACGGGCTCCACACCACAAGAGGTCGATTTTTCTTTTGTTCAGCAAGTAACCGAGAAAGATGCGATAGAGGGCGGCAATAGGTACCGCATGGTTGTCACCTTTACCGGATCCCCTGCGGCGTAAAAAGGGGACACAAAGTCAAAGGGATTCTTGATAGACGACTTCGGGAAGAGAAGCATCAAAGAGACAATCATGACATGCACTCTCCGCGTTGTTGTAGTACTCGTCGATGTATTGCTCACAATCGAATCCGGTCCCATTTATCCCCATGCAGCCGGGCACTTTCCAAATACCGCTGAAAAATGACAGGGATTCGTTATCCTGTATCAGTTTCTTAGCAGGGCGAATGTACTGGAGACAACAAGGCAGCCAGTCCAAAACGACAATGACGGAGGCCTCTGCCGTCACAATCTCCTTTCCGTATTTGCCAACGGCAATCACATGGTTCTGGTATGGGTATGAAGTATCCCTCAACCTGGCCCTCAGGTCGATGGTTTGCATCTGCCCAATGGAGAGCGATAGCAAGGTCCAGCTCACATTTTGGCCAACAATGCCTGGTATGAGGCTTGAATTGACGAATATCATGCCGGCAGGCAGCATGTCCATGACATCGACCGGCCCGAGGGTCTTGTTGCCGTCGTTGGTTACGTTGATCCTGAACAGGACCGTGTCGGCATCCTGTTTTAAAGCCGTCTTTGTCAGGTTTAAGTGGGGGTAGAGGTATTTGGGGCCAAGTTGTATGCCGAGTACGAAGTTCAGACGGAAGGTGCCGCTAAAGAATTGTTCCATCAGCAATTCTTCAGATCGCTTCGGACCGTTTTGAATTTTGAATTTTGTTGAAGCCGTGCCGGTCAAGTTGCTGGTCATGGAGAGAGAGGACGGCCCCATTATCGCTTCCTTCTCGATATGATCTGCCTGGCTGATACTCTCGCTTATCGATGAATTGAATTTCGAGTCCTTCGCGCTCATGCCCTCATTCCATTTGCCTGCGAAGTGGATATTCGTGCTGCCCGCAGCCAGATCGGTGGAGAATTGTGCCGCATCCAGCATCTTGTAAACGATGCCTCTCCCTATGACCTCGCTTGAATTATATGACCCGCTCCCATACTCGTAAGATCTCTGTTTTCCCTCCATCCTCTTGTCTGAGGATACGAACCCCACCCCGGAAGAATACTTGTCATAAATCCGATCAGATCCGTAGGATGTGAGAGACTGAGTGGTTTTGAAACTTCCCTGATACTCCTCGCTTATCTCACTGACATTCGATTTGTAGGATAACCTTGTCAGGCTCTTGTTGGATTCGTCTATGGATCGGTAAACCGTCTGGTTCTCATCCGCCTGAAGGTGAATACTCTCGTTAATTGAATCGGCATAAAGATGCGTCTTTGAAATTCTCTCATCTCTGACCCGGTTTTTGGCGTAGGTACGTTCATGCCAGGGAGAATTGATTGAGAGAGTTCTGCCTTTGAGCAGGCTGAGACTTACCACTTCGTGCTTCACATTTATCTGCTTATCCAGGATTATGCTGCGGTTGCTGTTGGTTAACGATATCTTCTGTTCATTATGATAATACCCGCTGCCGTGTTCGTCCGTTCCTACTTCCGTTCCGATGCTGTCGCCGATAGCCACGCTATCGGAGCTGGAATTAACTTCATTATTCATCCCATTAAAAAAGCCTGTAATATTGACGTAATTCGTCAGGAAATGCGGCTCTGTGTCCGTCGAGAGCCTGCTGCGAGTGTAGACATAACCTACTCCGCTTATGGACCCTCTCTCCTGAAATTTCATCTCAGGTCTCTTTTTTAGCCTCACCGTCAATGATATCGACCTAGTTTCCCCGGCGAAAAGCTCACCAATATTCCATTTGAGCAGGTTGCCATCTACGGAACTGGGAGACGGTTCTGCATTCAAGAACTCGACATCGGGAAGCTTATCAAATATTTTGACGTTTGTAGCCGTTTGAATATCCTGGCTGTTGCCGTAAGATATGGTGTAATTTATCAGCTCTCCGGAGGAGTAGGATCTCTTCTCCGCCTTCTTGACGATGAAGAGGGAATGCATGACTTCTGTCTCAAGGATCTTGAAATTTCCTATGCTTTGATCGGACTCTACTCTATAAAGATTATAGACTTTTTCTAATTTACCATTAGGCAACTCCGCTTTTGTCTTGAGGCGGGTGGTGATTTCTATGGTCCTTTCATCTCCCGGCTCTAAATCGGAAACGTCCCAGCAGTATGATCGGCCAAGGATTCTGTTGGGAAGTGGACTGGAAAGAATGTAGTTCAGATTGGCATCGATGATATCTGTTACCGTTACATTTGTAGCCTTTTTTACATCATTATTCTTCAGAGTAATAGCATACTGCAGATCGGGGCTCCCCTGGCTGATCAGCGTCTTAGAGGCCTCTTTTATTATGGTCAGAGATTTTGCATTCTTTATGATCGCGCTGTTTTCTGCAGATGCGTTTATGCCCTCGTTGCTGGATATATCGACCGTGTTGTTCAGCAGAGTTCCTTCCTGAGCCGAGGAATTGACCTGCACATAAACTACCAGCTCTCCTTGTGAGCCGCTCTTCAAAACTCCTCGCGTCCATTGGTCGTCTGTCTTCTTATCGGGTGGCGGATATGAAGATTCGAATTTTGCAAGTTTGCGGTCATACGTCTCCTTGATCATAACACCATGCAGATCATCACCATCATTTCTATATTTTATTTTATAAGTTAACAGGTTGCCGGCTTCTACCGGGTTAGGGCTGCATTCTTTGGTAACTGATAGGCCTACAATTCTTATTGATGAGGAGGTGCTTTTCCGATACCAATTCAATCCACCAGCACCCGTCCTTCTCTCGGGATAATCGGCAGCCGCGCTGGCCCAGGTAAGCTCCGCATCATTTTTTATTATATCTCCTACTTTGACACTATCCAGGATTTTTGCCGTGAAACTGAGCAGAACTCTATTATCGGCACTCCAATCGCGGGCCAATTTGGCGAAATGAATCCGAAGGGTCTGACCCAATTCGAAAGTTGCCGAAGGTCCAAAGATGACTTTGACGGACCCTGGAAAATAGGCCGTATTTAGGGGCAATACATCAAGGATGTCTACGTCGTAGGCTTCTGCGTGGCTGTTCGAGGAGTGAAAAATAGATATGGTGTAGGTGACAAACTCTCCGGCTTTGGCAGATGTCGGGCTGGAACTTTTGACAATTTCCAGATCCGGTTCTACTATTCGGACCGCAGTCGATTCGGCAGATCCGGTTATGCGCATTCCCCTGCTGTCTTTTCCCACCAGATCGACCTTGAGTGGACCAAGCACAACTCCATCCCGGTTGTCTATGGTATTTGCCGCAATGGCCTGAAAATAGATAGATAAGTCCCTATCTTCAGTGTTGTCCACTTTATCGAATTTCGAGGCAATTACAACATCTCTGCTTCCATCATTGGGCGAGCTTATCGTCTCGGAGATTATGTCTGTTGGCGTAGCATACATATTATCATATATCAAACCAGGTGGAAGAGTTATGGCAATGGTCAGATCATAAATAACTGATCGTGGAAGATCTATGCTTAATTTGTAAGCGCTAATATCGACGGCCGGGCTAGGACAGACACTGACCAAGGAGCAACAATAACATAATATCAAAAGATTTGCTACCGATTTCATTTCCAGATTCCATCATCCGGTCGCGAATGGATTTCACTTCTCTGCCGGATCTTGGCTGAGTCCTTCCAGATTTGCCTGCAGAGCATCTCCGGCGGGAGTGGTTTTATAACCATTCTTTTCTTCATGCACAAGATCGTGGCTGACCGACCAATCCAAGTATTCGCTGGCTTTCTGGAAATTAAGGTTCAATGCATATGCGATCCTCGTTTTTTTCATTTCCTTATCTTTGCATAAGGAAAGGAGATCACTTATAATGTCCAATTTATCCCGTCTTGCCATTCTCATTCCTATGTAAGAGGCCGTGTGCCAAATTTTCTGTAAATTCATCCCGGCTTTGGATCCTTACTCACACCACTTATTATATGCTTTTTACCTGCAATTCTGTTTCTGTGTAGTCCCGAATGTTTGGACTTTATATACTCCTGCCCGCAAATTACATTCTTTATAAACCATTTAATTCAGTCTCCATCCGATTCAGGAACATTCCCAATTTGCATCCTTCCGGCAGCCTTGACCAGAATGCGATATCTGGCGTCTGTAGATACCATTTTGTATCAAGGGACTCATGAAATCTAACGGTATTATACCAATTCATGAAATTGTCAAAATTCTCAAACCTAAACCGGTTAAGTTCATAAGTATCGTTCCATTTTTCCAGTTTTCCATTTGTCTGAGGATGCTTGACACGAGCTTTGATGTGTTTGATTTTATTCGCCTCAAGAAAGTCTTCAAATCTGCTATCTGCATCGCCGTTCTTGTCCCGCTTGTTGGCATAGAATTGTGTCCCTCTATCGGTCAAAACCTG
>JAPKYC010000101.1 GCA_026394505.1 Methanothrix sp. | reverse complement strand
GTTGATCGATATGAGTTAACGCAAAAAACGGCGAGGGTTCACTTCATCCCCAACCTGAAGGTTGGGGTATTCGTGACCCTCCGCACTCCCGATGTAATAATTGCCAATCCCTCAAAAGGGATCGATTACATTCAAATTATTAATTCGGAAATATTACACAGCATATTTTATAAATAGTCCTTAACCGATGACCAATGTAAGTGAAGGGGAAGATTGTACCCGTTCAGGCCTTAAGCCTGCACTCTACGAGTATTTTTGCAGTAATTAGCTGCATGCAATCGATTCTTGAGGGCCCTTTCCGCAACCCACACCCATGATCCATGAAGAGGCACAAAAAAAGAATAAACCCGGGAACGCAGTAAAGAGCAACGTGAAAAAATTTAAAAATTGTCTGGAGGGATCAAGCCTCCGTGGAATTTTGCTTTTCTGCCACCGCCCCCCTTGCATTTATTCTTGTGTACGCTGTAACATGGTTGTTCGAGTTGTCAGGATCGTATTGTGCACCGTACACGTATGCCGTATTGTAGATCTGTCCTGCGGTCGCTTTCGATGGCGTCCTCATTGTAAGCACGAGCTTTGCGCTGCGATATTTGGTCAGACCTCCCACATTCCATAGCCCTGTGGCATTGTATTGGCCCTGGCTGGCCTTTTGGGAGACGTATTTCATTTTTGGTGGCAGGAAATCCTCTACCATAACATCGGATGCGCTATCTGGTCCTCGGTTGGTCACTGTGATCACGTAATTCAGCAATCCACCGGCAGGCACCGGATTTGGCGAAGAGGACATGGTTATAGCCAGATTGGATTTGCTGAGGGGCTTAACCGGTACCACTACCACCAGGATGGGTTCGGAATAAGCGACTGACCCAAGAACATCCGAGGCCTTGGCCACCAATTTATATACACCAGGCATTGCATTGTGCCAGACAACGGAATAAGGTGAATGCTTCTCAAGGGCCTTGCCCAGGCTCTTTGAGTTCGCAAAGAACTCCACGCTTTTTACGCGATTGCTGTCGGTGACATCTGCGGTAATGGTGATTTCTGCAGGGGCCGTGAATATTTCTCCTGCCAGGGGACTTGGGATTTCCACCAGGGGTTCAGGTGGGTTGACGGTTATTACTACCGGCAGCGATGTACAGCTTTTTCCTATGGAATCCGTGGCTATAGCGGTCAAGAAGTGAGATCCTATTCCCAGCGATGCCAGGTAGGTAACTGCACAATCGGCCGCGCCTTCTTCACAGGGTTCTTCCGCGCCACCATCCAACGGGGTCAGACCATCATTGAATTGAATCCCGTACACTTCGCCTGAGGAGGTGGCACGGATGGGAACCAGAGCCTCCATGGTACCAGGATCGGCCGTGAATATCTCCTCGTTCATGGGGCTGCGGATTCTTACGGATGGCGGATGGTAAAGCAAGAGCACGTCGATAGAGACAGTGATATTCTGCAGGTAACCCGTCTCATCACTGACTCCAATAACGATCGAGTCATTGCCCACATAGCCCTCTTCGGGGGCGTAAATGATAATTGGCCCTGTTCCGCTGATCTCTCCGTGGCCGGGCAAACTGACGACCGTGTAGCTCAATAGATCGTTATTGATATCGTTTGCCGTCAGTTTGATGTATTTCGCAGTATCGTTTCCAGTTACTACTTGTTGTACCACGGCAGAGGATGACCGATTCAGATAATCGAACGCTACCGTGTCAGTGCTGAAAGCGCTCTGGTCGGCAGCGAGATTATCTTCGTAGGCCAGTGCTGACCCATCATCAACCTCTGTCCTCAGGCTCCACTGTTGTTCACAGGTTTGATTCACGTCGTCGCATGGCGCTTGACTGCCCGATGCGATTGTCAAGAACAGTGCCATGAGCAATGCCGTCTTGAAAATCGCCCCTGGAACCTTGAACTCCAATCCAACACCCATAATCATTCTCCGTATTTTGTTTAAGTGATAGATAATGTTGGATTCGAGTATAAGTAACTTTTGTAGAAAATTTATTATTTACAAAATCTATTGATCACCCATTTTCGTACCTCAGCTTCAGCCCCTCTTCCCTCCAGTCGAATACGGGAACGCTCCTTCGCGGATAGCCCGACTCTCGCAGGGCCTGCACCACGAGCGGCACGGTGATGGTGGCATCGGAGAAGACCTGCACTTTGCTCGCCTCCTTCTTGACCTTGCCCCAGGAGACTGCCTCCTCGAAGGTGCAGCCGGAAAGCCCTCCCCAGTGCGGAGCGTCGGTGGTGTACTGAATGGCATAGCTGTGGCCTCCCGAGTAATCGCCGATCAATTCCGCTATGACCTCTGTTTGCTGGATGAAGTTCTTGGGAACGCCTCCGCCGATGTAAATGACGCCGGTCTTTGCGGACTTTTCCACCATCTGGGTGATCTCGTCCACATCCCTTATCCCATCGACCATGATGCTATGTCCTTCGCGTAGAGCCATGACCATGCCGATTCCCCAGGAGCTGTCTCCGAAGGCCGGCACGAAGATGGGCACTCCTGCTTTGTGAGCCGCGCCCAGGATGGTTGTATCGGGCAGGTCTTTTCCCACCATGTACATCAGCTCGCGCGTGGAATAGCGCCGGGCCGGGTCCAGGCTTTTGACGAAGTCCATTATGTGATTGTCGGCTTTATGCAGCTCGATCTCAGATACGAATACGTCGTAGATCCTGTCGATCTTGCATTCATTGAGATAGGCATCATCGGCGCAGGCGCTGCCCTGGTAGTGAACGATGCCCAGCCCCTCGCACAGGTCGTGAAATAGATTGGCGCCCGTGCTGACCAGGCAGTCTACCTTTCTCTCCCGCAGCAGGTAGGCAATGAACTCGCCAAGGCCCGCAGGCACCATGGCCCCGGCCAGACCCAGGAAGATGGTGACATCCTCGTCAAGCATGCGCTTCCAGACCTTCAGAGATGTGCCTAGCTGGCCTCCCTGAAAGCCCATCTTGCTCATATCCGCTACCAGATCGGCAACACCCCTCGCTTTCATGGGTATTGTCGTCCTTATCTTCTCGTCGCTGCAAATAAAATCATGACCGTGACCGTGATCCATTCTATCCCTCAAGACTTTTCCACTCTAGTGTCGGTCTGGATACGCTTTAAAGATTATCCATCGGCATGAAGCTTTATATACCAAAAAGCTCTCTTTAGCAAACTTCGATGCGATTAGCCGTGTTTTCATGGGGAAGGCGAAGTGACATGTGGAAAGCTGAAGATTCTTTGGAGCTCTACGGGATAGAGAATTGGGGCAATGGCTATTTTTCAGTTAATGATAAAGGTAATATTATTATATTTCCCAACAAAGACCGGACAAAGTCCGTTGATGTTATGGACCTCATCGAGGAGATCGAAAAATCCAAAGACCTGGAGTTTCCCGTCCTTTTGCGCTTCCCTCAGATCCTGGAGGATAGGATCAATGAGATCACAGGCGCCTTTTTAGGCTCTATTGCCGAATTCTCCTACAAAGGCACCTATCAGCCCATCTTTCCCATGAAGGTCAATCAGAGAAAAGAGGTAATCGAGTACATCATCAAGTACGGAGCCAAACACGGCATTGGCCTGGAGGTGGGCACGAAAGCGGAGCTACTGGCTGCTCTATCCCTGGGCCTGCCCAAAGAGGCGCTCCTCATCTGCAACGGCTACAAGGACGAGGACTATCTGCGCCTGGCTCTGAGCATACATAATGTAAATAATATAGTAATAGTTGTAGACCTTTTCGAGGAGCTTTTTGATATCCTGAAGTATGCCGAGCTGATGGGCATCACTCCCCGGGTGGGCATGAGAGTCAAGCTCTTTGCCCGCGGCTCCGGGCGCTGGGTGGAATCGGGCGGCGAGTCGGCCAAGTTCGGCCTGTCCACCAGCGAGGCCCTGGAGCTGATGAAGTTACTGCGGGAAAGGGGTCTCATAGACAGCCTGAAGATGATCCACTTTCACATCGGCTCGCAGATCACCGATATCAGGACCATTAAAAACGCCATGAACGAGGCAGCCCGTATCTACGCCAAGGCGCGCAAGATGGCCAATATCGAGTACCTGAACGTGGGGGGCGGCCTTTCCGTGGATTACAACGGCTCCAACACGGCCACCCCCTCCAGCGCCAACTATACTCTGCGCGAGTATGCCAATGATGTGGTCTATACCGTGCAGAAGATCTGCGATGACGAGGATGTCGCATGCCCCACCATCGTCTCGGAGAGCGGGAGAGCCATCGCCGCCTATCACAGCCTGCTCGTCTTCAAGATCATAGGCAAAAAGAATGCCAAAGACTCGCTTCTGCGCACCCCCAAAGAGGAGGATCCCATTCAGATCGATGATCTGTGCAGCGCTTTTAAGGAGATCAACCTGGACAACTACAAGGAGCACTATCACGATGCTCTGCAGTATCGGGACGAGCTTTACGACTCCTTCAACCTGGGCAATATCGGCCTTGAGGAGAGAGCCAAAGGCGAGAATCTCTTCTGGATGGTCTGCAAGAAGGCCGCATTCCTGGCCAAGCAGGCAGAGGACGAGTCGGATGAGTTTCAGGAGCTGAAGAAGCTGGTCAGCCAGAAGTACATCGGCAACTTCTCCCTCTTTCAGTCTGTGCCGGATATGTGGGGCGTGGAGCAGATCTTTCCCACCATTCCCCTGCATCGCTTGAACGAGATGCCCGGCGAGAGAGGCAGGATTGTGGATATCACCTGCGACTCGGACGGGGAGATCAAGCGCTATGCCGGGGACAGCGAGGGTCTGGAGTACCTGGATATGCACACCCTCCAGGAGAACGAGGACTACTATCTGGGCATCTTCCTGTTGGGCGCTTACCAGGACACCCTGGGAGACTTTCATAATCTGCTGGGCTGCGCTCATGAGGTGCACGTCATGGCTGACGGCGACGACTGGTACATCTGCCAGAAGGTGGAGGGCGACACCTGCCGAAAGCTCCTGGACTTCTTCAACTACGAGACCAAGGACTATATCTGGGAGATCATGGACCGCTGCGTGGACAAGCATTTATGCATCCCGAAGAAAGAGCTGGAGCAGATCGAAGCACAGCTCAACCGGACGCTGAAGGGCTACACCTACTTCATCACCAAGCCCAACGGGCAGAGCAAGGGGAAGGAGTTGGGATGCATCGTAATCAAGAGCTGAAAAAGAAGGGTTTAGCTCCTTTTTTCCCCATCTCTTTTTTCCATCCTATTCTAGACAAGACCCAATCACTTTTGCCTGCCTGGAAAGTTAGATCCTCAAGTACGTGCAACCTGCCTCTCGCTAGAGAAGAGGAGAGGGCCAGAGGAGCGTGAGGAAGGACTTCCAGTTCTGGAATCGGGTTGTAGTGTGCTATACCTTCCGTGCGTTCTTCATCATTTGATTACTGATTGCCTGCTGGAGCAATTTTGAGACATCGATCTCAGGATGATCTTTGAGCCAATTGCGCTGCTCTTTGGGAATGGTTAAGGTAATCT
>JAPKYC010000046.1 GCA_026394505.1 Methanothrix sp. | reverse complement strand
TAAAAGCCCTGGTCCAGGCTTTTTGCCGGCTTTACACCCAGGTAAAATTCCTTGTATCCGCCGGAGAGGGGCATGCTCGCGCCGCCGCTGCCCAAAGCGACCACCTGCAGGTCCGCCTGCTCGTCATTGATTAGAGTGAAGCTCTCCGCGGCCAGGCCTCCCGCGATCACATCTATGACGCTACGCACAGAGTCCTGCGTCCCGAAGAGGGCCGGCTTTCCGAGGACGGTTACATAATCGGTTCCTGCCGGAATCATCATGTAATCCTGATAGGGTATGACCAGGCCATTATAGCCAACGCTGTAGGGCTTTATCCAGTGAAACTCCGTCCAGGTACCATTGAAATGGACATTGGCCAGCTTTTCAATCTTGGTGCTGTAAAGCTGGCTTCCGTAGCTCATGCCCAGTGACTCCGGCAGAGCTGCTGCCCCGGCATCGGTCAGATTCTGCGATGCGCTCAGGTTGATCCAGTATGCCATAACTGTGCTCTGCGGAGACATCTGCAGGACATCCTTCAGTCCCTCAAAGTCCCATTCCACCAAGCGGCCCTGTACCCCAAAGGTCTGCAAAGAGTCGCTGCCCGATGGCACAACAACGGTCTCGTTCTGGTTGCCGCCCATCATCACGAAACTTGCAAAGGCGGACAGTACCATGATAACGCCTACAAAGATAGCAAAAGCCTTAGCCGTAGATTTCATTCGCACCTATGTCGCGAGACCAGATATTTAACGTTTCTCTGAGGGCCAGAGAGGTTCGTCCTGAACATAGTTTTTTTTCAGGCGAAGAGCGATCTGTGCCCTCTCCAGTTCGCGGCCCAGGTAGCCGGCATGGTCCAGGAGGCTGACCAAACCCCTATCGATGAGAGTATTGAGGATGTCGCGAGCATTCCTTCCCGCCACAGTTATGCAGTCGTTTTGAGCCAGGATCAATCCCTGTGAAAGGAATATTCTGAAGCTTCCACAACCGTCCGGCTCATATTTGTGACCTTCTTTCGCTTCTTGGATCGTTTCCGGCATGGCTTCCTCCGGCAGACGTCGCTTCTCCTTCAAGATGAGAAGGTCAAGGCCCAGGTCTTTGGGAGGTGCTTCGCGCTGCCGGGCCAGCAGCATCATTCTCGAAGCCAGGGCAAGTTCGTGCACGCTTCCGGTCGCTTTGGCGCTAAACTCCGGTGTGAAGAGAATAGAGGCGCCGGTCTCTGCACCCAAGGCGGCTAAAAGGGCATTGACGCCGACTGTATCGGCGTCCATTAGCTCCGTTACATTTCCCGCTCCAAAAAAGAGAGGGATGTCGGGATGATCCTGCCGGAAGAGCAGGTACCTTTGCAGTGAGGGGACCAGTCCTTGCAGAGGCGGATCGAGAACAGGATCAGCTATGATGGATATTCCCATCTCCTGAGCCATTTTTAGGTTCTCCTCCAAACGTATGGAGCCGGGACCGGGAATGATCACGGCAGGCACTCCCGACCTGGCCACCACCTCGCCTACCATAGGAAGATTGCTGCCGTTTAAGCTCGCCAGCAGATCGGCACCGGCCTCCAGGCCCGCCAGGATCAGCTCAGGCCGGATGGTATCAATGCTCAGGGGAAGATTTGTGGCCTTTTTAGCCGTTTGCAGAGCTGCTTTCACCTGATAAGGATGGGCATCAAGGGGGATGCCCAGGTCGATCATATCCGCGCCCTGCTCCTCATAGTAGCGGATCCTTTTCGTCAGAACCGCAGGGCTGCAGCGCGTGGCATCGACGATCTCCGCCAGAACCTTCATGCGAGAGCTGCCCCCGATCTTGACGCCCCTGATCTGCTGACTCGCGCCTGCCCTGGACTCCAGCTTCTCCACCTGATCGCGAGCATCCTCTCTCATCTTTCCGTCCAAGAGCAGGCAAGCAGGAACGGTGCGGGAGAGCTCCATTTTCTCCTTGGCAAGATGATGTAGCACTATTCCCAGGTCTGCCGCGTGCTTGGGCCCCAGGCGGATTTTGGCGCCAAGAGCACGCTCGGCTTCCCGAAAATCAGCGGTTATGGCGCCGGGAATCAAGATGAGGTCGTAGCCGCGGGGCGCAGCGCAGAGCAACAGCTCGGGTGTGATGAAGGCGGCTACCTCTACATCGGCCACCAGCACATCCGCATCTTCTGCAAAAGATCTGACCTGGGCTTCTGCCAGTCTGCCCGTGACCAGGAGGACTTTCATGGTAGAGGTATTGTCAGTCTGATTGCTTAAAGCAGTATCTTCCCGGTCAGGGTTATTCTTACCTCTTTGGTCTTGCCCTTTTGCAGCAGATGCAAAGCGCCAAGATCGGCCAGCCGGGCCACCTGGCGGGAGACGGTACTCTCCGAGACATTGAGGCGCTTTGCGATATCAGTAATAGTAGTAGGCTGATTCATGCTTACGTCCTCTAAAATCCTCTTTTGCCGGTCTTCCAGAACAGCAGTGATATTAGCTTGACTTACTCATATTAGCTTTCTTGCACGGATTTTGGCACTCCAGATGCCAAGAATTGGCTCAATTCAAAACCATACACCATGCATTTTGGACATATTAATCTGAGGGCATATTTGGCGAACATATATTCTATTAAATATTATTATTACCAGTCCCAAGCACAGCTATATTTAAATAAATAATTTGCGTCCCAAAGAGGCTCTTACAATTTATGATGAGATATCTTGGCGCTATGTCTATCGTT
>JAPKYC010000094.1 GCA_026394505.1 Methanothrix sp. | reverse complement strand
GATTTGTTGTTGCAGTACAGCAAGGTGTATCATGTCAGGATTGGCGATCGAACTCTGATCTCAGAGGTCCCGAAGAAGGTTAGGGACTTGGATAGTAAGCTCGGATTGAGTTTATTCCCTACCACATGAGAAGTTAAGGTTTATAATTATCGAATTGACGAATTCGTGCTCCAGGCTAAAGACAAGGCCAGGATGTTCGTGAATGCTTCCAGTAACCTCTTCTGCTCAGGCAGCAAGAGCTGTTCCGCCTTGCCTAGTCCCACACCCAGCACTCCAATGGTGACTTCTTTGGTCTTGAGGGGCAGGTAAAAAAGCGTCGCGGAGGAAAGAGTCTCCGTGCCGTGTCCTGCTTCCTGGCCGTGTCTAAGGACCCAGGTGGCCACACCCAGCTTGCGTTCATCAAATATCAGGTGTTCTCCCATCTTGGCCCGTTCCTTGAGCCGTCCGGTTTCATCGGGCAGCAGGATCATCACTTCACACTCGAAGGCCTCTGCAATCTCTCTGGCGGCACAGCTTAAAAGCTCCTCCCCGTTCCCGGCAGCCATCAGGTTGCGACTGAAGGAATAGAGGGCGGAGACAAAGCGCTCTCTTTGACGGGCGCCCTCTCCCTGCCATCTCACCAGATCCGCCAGAAAGCTGGTTATTATTCCTACTATAACGAAGACGATGAACATGGGCAGATAGCGCAGATCTTCAACTGCCAATGTCATTCTGGGAGACACGAAGAAGAAATCCAGGGCGGCTACGGCCAGGAGTGATGTAATCAGACCTGAGCGCCTGCTCCAGGTCATTCCGCTGTAGATCACAGGCAAAAGCAGGATCATGGCGATGTTGATGAGGCCCAGCTGGCTTTGCAGCAGCCAGCAAAAGACAACCGTTGCCGCTACGATTAAGAGGCTGCCGGAGAGCTGCCGCCCGTTTATGTCGCCTGCAAGCGATGGTGCCTCTTGTTTCGCCGGATCGGCTTCTGCGCCGCCGATGACCAGCACATGGATCTGTCCGCTTCGTTTTATGATCTCGTTTACCACTGACCCTCTCCACCATTTGCTCCACAAACGGCGACGCGGCAGTCCGACGACGATAACGGTGATATTATGCTCTCTGGAGAAGGCGATGACCTCCTCGGCGATATTCTGTGCGCTCAGAACCTGAACCTTTGCCCCCAGTTCCCTCGCCAGTGTCAAGTTGCGCGCCAGTTGATCCCGGGCGGGTTCAGTGGATGAGGTCTCTTGAGGAGATTCTACATAAACCGCGAACCACTCGGCATCCTGGTCTGCAGCCATGCGCTGCCCTATGCGTATCAGGCGCTCGGAGAAGGTACTGGCATTGATGCAGACCAACAACCTCGATCCGGCCGGCCAGGGGCCCAGGATGCCATGCCTCTCCATGTAGGAGCGCATGTCCTCATCCACCATGCGGGCTGCATATCTCAGAGCGATCTCTCGCAATCCCAGCAGGTTGCCTTTGCGGAAAAAGCGCTGCACGGCTTGCTCTGCCTGGGCGGGCATGTACACCTTGCCGTCCTTAAACCGCTGCAACAGATCCTCAGGAGTCAGGTCTACAACTTCGATCTCATCGGCCAGCTCTATTATCCTGTCCGGCAGAGTCTCTCGAACCCGCACGCCAGTGATCTGAAATACGATATCGTTGAGGCTCTCGATGTGCTGGATGTTCAGGGTTGTGTAGACGCTGATGCCTGCATCCAGCAGCTCTTCTACATCCTGGTAGCGTTTGGCATGACGCAGGTCCGGTGCATTGGTATGAGCCAGCTCATCCACCAGGGCGATAGCCGGATGGCGCGCCAGGACTGCGTCCAGATCCATCTCCAGGGTCTCCAGGCCGCCTCGATCGAGACGGCAGCGAGGAGTGACCTCCAGCCCCTCCAACAGTACCTCGGTCTCATGCCGTCCGTGTGTCTCCACCAGTGCGACAACGACATCCACACAGTTCTTTTTCAATTGCTGTGCTTCTTCCAGCATTTGATAGGTCTTGCCGACGCCCGCCGCCGCACCAAGGAGAATCTTGAGATGCCCGCGGCTACTGCTGGCCACGCGCTCATCATTCTGAATCCGCTGCAATAATTGATCCGGATCCGGACGGCAATCCTTCTCCATTGTCTAACTCTCCCTCGTCACCTCATCCAGGGCCAGGTTGAGCCTGAGCACGTTCACCCTCTCCTGCCCCAGTATGCCTAGCATTGGAGGCTCGACATTTTGATCGACCAGCGCCTGCACCGCAGAATGCGTGAGCCCTCTCGCTTCGGCCACGCGCGTCACCTGCTCTATTGCTCCCTGCCGGCTTATGTGCGGGTCCAGGCCGCTGCCTGAGGCCAGGACCAGATCAGCGGGCACGCTCAGATCAGTCGATAGCCTATTCTCGCGCCGGACTTGATCTATCCTTCGGCTCACCTCTTCCATAAGCCTGGCACTGGTTGGCCCGAGGTTGCTGGCGCCTGAGCCGTTGGCACTGTAATTGACATAAGATGGCCGTCCATGGAAGTAGCCAGGGCTCTGGAAAGTCTGGCCGATGAGCTCTGAGCCCACGATTCTACCGTCAACCACCAGCAGGCTTCCCTCGGCCTTGGCCGGCATGGCAGTCTGGACTATGCCGGTTATGAACAGAGGATAGGCGAGACCGGTGAGCAGAGTGAAGGCCAGGAACAAAGTCATTGCCGGCCTTATTTCTTTTGCAAATTCGAACATATTCCTCACTCCAAATGCAGGAGAATAACCAGCATATCGATCAGCTTGATGCCGATGAAAGGCACTGCCAGTCCGCCCAGGCCGTAGATCAGCAAATTGCGTCGTAGCAGCTCGGAGGCGGTCGTGGGCGTGTAGCGCACACCCCGCAGTGATAGCGGTATCAATAGAGGGATGATGATGGCATTGAAGATAATCGCGGAAAGCACCGCACTGTTGGGCGTAGCCAGATGCATGACGTTCAACACACTCAGCATGGGATACTGGGCAGCAAATATGGCGGGGATGATGGCGAAGTACTTGGAGACATCGTTGGCCACGCTAAACGTGGTCAGCGCCCCTCTGGTGATCAATATCTGTTTGCCTATCTCGACTATGTCCAGCAGCTTGGCCGGATTGGAGTCCAGATCCACCATGTTGGCCGCCTCCCTGGCGGCCTGAGTTCCTGCATTCATGGCCACGGCCACATCGGCCTGGGCCAGAGCCGGGGCATCGTTGGTGCCGTCTCCAAT
>JAPKYC010000232.1 GCA_026394505.1 Methanothrix sp. | reverse complement strand
AAGACCGCGCAACAGGGCGGAGATCTGGGCTTTCGCACGGATTTGGCGGATCTTATCAAGAGGATGAGGTAGAACCATGGTTAGACCAAAGACGAAGGAAAAAAGAGGGCACAGAACCTACCACGGCAAGCATAAGAATGCACGCGGAGGCGGGTCCCGCGGCGGCCGTGGAGATTCAGGGAAGTGCAAACATCACTTCATGCGCTCTATGCTTCTCGGAACTCAGATGGGCAAGCATGGATTTGTCCGGCTGCCTCTTTCCGAGGAGCTTGAGGTGGTCAACGTGGACGTGCTGGACCAGATGGCAGGAGCGGATGGCAAGATTGAGCTTTCCGAGATGAAGGTGCTGGGTCGCGGCAAGGTAACCAGAACGCTTAACGTTAGCGCGGCTGGATTCACTGCGACGGCTAAGAGCAAAATTGAGGCTGCTGGTGGTCAGGCAGTAGTGGTATGAACCAGCAGAGTTTCTTTTATGCGATAGAGCCCTTTGTGCGCCGGCTCCCCTCCGTGGAGCGGCCCACAGGGCACGTCCATTTTAAGAGAAAGCTAAGCTGGACTTTAGCCATACTGCTGCTCTACTTCATCCTGGGAAATATACCGCTATTTGGACTTTCCAAAGCGTCCATAGATATTTTCAGTGCTTATCGTGCCTTCTTTGCCGGATCCTTCGGCACGATGATGCTCCTGGGCATAGGCCCAATTGTTACTGCATCCATCGTATTGCAGCTTCTCGTGGGCGCCCAGATCATCAAGCTCGATCTGAGCGATCCCCGCGATCAGGCCATTTATCAGGGCACGCAAAAGGCCCTGGTATTCGTGATGGTTGCAGTTGAGGCCCTGCCGCAGGTGTTGGGTGGCTATTTGTTGCCTGATGCCGGGTTAGCTGGCACCTTAGGCGTTTCCCTGGGCATATTATCATTATTGATCTTTATTCAGGTCTTCATCGGCGGATCTCTCATCGTCTATATGGATGAGGTCGTCTCAAAATGGGGTGTCGGCTCGGGTGTGGGGCTCTTTATCGTAGCCGGAATAAGCCAGCAGTTGGTCACGGGCATCATCAATCCGGCGATCGGCGATGCGGGGCTTCCGGTGGGCATCATACCCAAATGGATCTATATCATCTGGCATCAGCTCATCGGCTTTGATACCCTCTTCACATCGGAAGGGCTGAAGTACATTCTGGTCACGGGCGGAATTCTGGCGCTCATATCTACCATAATGATCATCTTGCTGGTCGTTTTGGTGGAGTCCACCCGAATTGAGATACCACTGGCCCACAGCCGCGTGCGGGGCGCGCGAGGAAGGTTCCCGGTCAAGCTGGTTTATGCCTCAGTTCTTCCCATGATCCTGGTGCGGGCCATTCAGGCCAACATCGAGATGATTGGAGCATTGCTGGCGGCCAAGGTCGGCACGATAACCTCGGCCACGATAACCGGCCAGGGCGTAACCACGATTTATACCGGCTACTCCAGCATTCTGGGAAACTTCATCTCGGAAGCTAAAATTAACTCAGTTACGGGCGCGGCCATGAGCGGCTCGTCGCCTCAGCCGATATCAGGCTTGATGTACTATCTATCTGCCTTGCGAGGCCCCAGTGACTGGATGCCGGGAATGGTGCAGACCCATCCAGGTATGACTGAATTAGGATTCTCGGCTCTGGCCGGCTGGCAGATATTTCTGCATGTGATGGTGGATGCTTCATTCCTGATCATTGGCGGCATTATCTTTGCCATCTTCTGGATTGAGACCACGGGCATGGGTCCCAAGAGCGTGGCTGCCAAGATCCACAATTCCGGCCTGCAGGTTCCGGGCTACCGAAGAAACCCGGCCTCCATTGAAAAGCTGATGGAGAGGTATATCCCCAAGGTGACTGTGATTGGCGGCGTGATCATCGGTGTTTTAACCTTGATCGCCAGCCTTCTGGGCACACTGGGAGGCGCGGGCGGAACCGGCCTGCTCCTGGCTGTGAGCATAGTCTATCGGCTCTATGAGCAGGTAGCCAGCGAGCAGATTCAGGAGATGTACCCCATGATGCAGAAGTTCTTCGGAGCCTCGGCATGAATGACAAGCTAACCAAGTCCCTGGACAAAGCCGCCATGGCGGTGGGCATTGTCCTCTTTTTTGGGATAATGATCAGCACTGAACTTAGAGATGGCCTGGGTGTGGCTACCGGCTATGTTGTGGGATGGCTTCCCGACATTCTGCCTTTCCACGTGGTGCTCTTCATTTTAGCGGCCGTCACGGGCCTATACGCCAGCCTGGTTCAGAAGTACACCATGGACTGGGAATTTTTAAGAACTCAGCAAGAGAAGATGAAGAAGCTGCAAAGAAACATGAAAGAAGCGCAGCTCTCCGGCGATCAGGCCAGGACGCAAGCCCTGCAAAATGAGCAGATGAAGATGGTCTCCGAGCAGGGCAAGATGATGCAGATGCAGTTCAAGCCCATGCTCTACATCGGCATCATCTCCATACCTCTCTTCATGTGGGCTTACAGTTTCATATCCGCTAACCCAGGCATGATGATGACCTTTCCCTTCTGGGGGACGCATCCCATCAATACCACGGTCTTGGGGCCGGTCCTTTACTGGTTCTACTGGTACTTTATCTGCTCACTGCCCGTATCGCAGATCATTCGTAAGGCTCTGGACATCGGGAGCATGAGCTAGAGATGATCATAACCATCAGCGGTTCTCCGGGAACGGGCACATCCACTCTTGCTCGCTCTCTTTCCCAGCAGCTCAAATTACGCTGGGTTAACTCCGGGGATCTCTTTCGCAAGATCGCCGGCGAGAAGAATATCTCCATTCGGGAGATGAACCGTCTGGCCGAGAAGGGTCCGGAGATTGATTATCTCATAGATGATGCTCAATTGGCCCTGGCCAGAGAGGGGGGCGGCATCTTTGAGGGCCGGCTGTCCGGGCATCTTCTGCCGGCTGGCTTGAAGGTTCTTTTAACGGCTGATTTGCGCACCAGAGCTGAGCGCATCGCAAAACGCGAGGCAAAGCTGACCGAGGACGCCATTGCTGAGACGCGCATTCGAGAGGAGAGCGAGGCGCGGCGGTATAAGATGTACTATAACATTGACATCAACGACTTTTCTGTTTATGATCTGGTAGTGGATAGCGGCAAGTTCGATGAGGCAGCCACGCTGGCAATTGTGCTGGCGGCAGTGAGGGCCCGTCAGTGTCCGTAATTCATCGCGCCGAGAGATCTGATCGCGAATCGCCGCGCTCTTCAGTTGGCTCGCCTCCGGCATCGTCCACGGCTTCGTCCGCTAAATCATTCGCTGCTTCCTCCTCATATCCTCAAATTATTCCTTCCGACAGGGTTCGGTCCGTGCTGGTAAAGCGGAGCAGCAAGACCAATCCTGCATATGGCATTTCGCCCGAGAAGCGCAGCCTAGAGATGCACATGTCTTTGGGGGCCATCAATCTGGACAAGACCTCAGGGCCGACCAGCCACGAGGTGGCCGCCTGGGTGAAACGCATTTTAGAGGTAGAGAAGGCGGGGCACAGCGGCACCCTGGACCCCAAGGTGACGGGAATTTTGCCCGTTCTCCTGGGAGACGCGACCAGGATTATGGACACTCTTCTCCTGGCGGGAAAGGAGTACATCTGCCTCATGCGTGTGCATAAGCCCCAGCCCAAAAAGCGCCTAATCGACGTCTGCGGAGAATTCATGGGCCCCATTTTCCAAAAGCCGCCCTTGAAGAGCTCGGTGGTAAAGGAGCTACGCATTCGCACCGTTTATTATCTGAATGTCCTGGAAATTGAGGAGCAGCGCGTGCTCATGCGCGTGGGCTGCCAGGCGGGCACCTACATCCGCAAGCTCTGCTTTGATATTGGTCTGGCATTAGGGACAGGCGCGAACATGGAGGAGCTGCGCCGCACCCGGGCGGGGCCATTCCGGGAGGATGAGACGCTGGTTACCTTGCATCAACTCATCGATGCCTATGCCGTCTGGAAGGATACGGGCGATGAGACTGGCCTTCGGCGCGTCATTTTGCCAGTGGAGGCGGCTTTGCGGCATCTGCCCCGGCTGGTCATTGCTGACAATGCGGTGGATGCCATTTGTCACGGTGCGCCCCTGGCTTTGCCCGGGCTGCTTCGCCTGGAGACAGATATAAGTAAGGGCGACATTGTTGCCCTCTTTACCTTGAAAGGAGAAGCGGTGGGCATTGGCCGGGCGGATATGAACAGCCGGGAAATGCTCGACGGCAAGACGGGCATTGCCGTTCTGACCGAAAGGGTAATAATGGAGCCGGGCACCTATCCCAAGGCGTGGAAGCTGGCCGAGAGGGACGCTTCCCAGGCAGCGAAAAGAGCTGCCAAGCGCTAAAATTCAAACCTGTGCCGAGGTCGTCTAGCGGTAGGGCGCCAGCCTGGAGTGAGTTTCTCCTGGATAGCTGGTGATCCGCAAGGGTCTCGTGAGTTCGAATCTCACCCTCGGCGCCTTTTCTTACGGGTAATGGGTAATGATTTTTCGTCTTGAATAAATATCATTGGCATATATTCACACATTTCACTAAAGTTATATCCTTGCCAAGAGCAAGCAAATATTGCATCTCAACTAACCATTGCAGATGCAAAGGGCAGGCTTAGGCCTGTCCCTTTTCTATCTCATTTCTTAGTCGCGATGTCGCGACCTCTAGCGCATGGGTTCGCGAGGCAAACGCCTTGTTTCAACCTCTTTGTCTATCCATTCAACTAAATCAGCATCCATTGATGCTATGACTTTCACATATTATCAGATATTTCGCATCATGGCAAGAGTTGAACGAAAACCACCTTGTTCCTCTTACCTGTTTCATCACCGATTTTGCTCTCCCTCTCATGTTCCTGCTATGGTCAGCCAGGACTTCAAGCCTATCGTTTTTGAGTTTTGTTTCATATTATGCTATTAAAAAAATTTAAGTTAAAATCGGTATCAATTGCATGTGTATACGTACCTATAGCTTAATGCGCTTAGTTATAGCGCTCATGATTATGCCTAAAACGAACCATCCCAGAATCGATTCCAAAGAGGCAATCCAATTGAATCCGCCAATAGCTCTCAAATCGGTAGGAATCTTTGCAGCAAATACAATGAGACTAAAAAGCAACGATTCATTAATTGAGATCGAACACGGGCTGCAATTGTAGCTACATGATTTATTGATGCAAACTCCATCCCAGTAGAAATATATAGCTCCAAAGAACAAAATTATTGGAATAGTTATAAGAATTATATTAAATGGCCGTACACCGTATCCAATAACAAGATCCTCCAAAACATCAACAAGCTTTGAAAAGCCAAAATGCATGCTAGACCTATTAAATACCCTATACGCATAGTAACATTTATTTGCATCTTCCGTCCACCCTAATTTTTCGTAATTTTTAACCAGTGATATGAATAGTTGGGAATCATAAATAAATATACTCTGTATGGTTGACCATTTAATTTTAAATATATTAAACTCAGATCCTCTCAGATCTAATTTTGTTTCGTTCTCGAAAATGACTCCTTTAAAATCCGCAACTCTTTGAAATCGTGCTTGTTTGAAATCACAAGATCCTCCAAACAATGCATTCATAAATGATGCATGGCCAAGGAAATATGCATTGTAGAAGATGGCATCGCTATTGAAATTCGCTCCATCAAAGAATGCACTATTTTTAAATTGCACGCCTATAAATAATGCCCTCCCTTCTTTGTTAGTGCCTCTTCTTGATTTCAGATCGGCCTTTAAATTAGTGTCTTTTCTATGTGGAAATTCTTCGAATCTTTGATTTTCAAAGAGATGAGTTCCAAAGCGTGCTTTGGTGAAGTTGGCGCTTCCAAAAAATTCAGCTCGATTAAAAGCTACATCATTTTCGAATTCTGCTTTAAAAAATGACGCATTATTATTGAACTTCGATCTATTAAATAATGAAAGATCTTTAAAATTAGCTCCAATAAAGAATGCATTGCCACGAAATTGCGAATCCATAAAGAACGCTCGCCCATTGAATAGCGATTCGTTGAATTTAGCAAGCATGTTAAACTGCACACTGCTGAAAACAACTTCCTTGCAGAATTGGGTATTTTCAAAGATTGCTCTTCCTTTTATTGAAATCTCACCAATTGAGAACTTTCCTTCAATCTTTGAATTAGTAATTCTAATTGATTCAATTGAAGGAATATTTTCCCTTTCTCTTGATTTGCTCTTTTTGGTAATATCAAGGTCGCCTTCAATTATGACGTGATCATAGTCTATTTGCTTGCCTCTCAGTATCTCGGCCAAGATCTTACTAGCAGGAACTACTATTCGCTGATCAATCCCTTCCGCCATAATACCTCAGTACATCTGCAGTTGCCCATCAATTTTAGCTCAAGCCTCTTTCTTTAGATGAAAAATCCGCTTGATGATTCCTTCAACATCCGCCGGGTACTTGGATATCGCCCATTGCTAGATCCCAAACCCACCCTGTTCACAGCAAGATAGGTTTCTTGCCTCAGCTTTCTGCCTGTAGTCTCTTTTATGAGCTTGCGGGCATCATTCCTCGACACTATCTCCAAGACCCAGCTCGCTCAAAGCCATCCTCATCTCTTCAACTTACCTCTCTTAGGGGTTGACGGAAGATAATTTACGCATTTCCAGAGGCATGTCTGAAATTACCTCGATTGATGATAGCGATCTCTGGCCACGCGGGCCAGAATTTGGATACTTTATCTCCCGTCAACCCCTTAATGCCTAGGCTTTGCTCGCACTTTGAAGAACCCACTCCACCTCTAATCTGCGATCCTTTAGCAAAGATAGTGCGGTAGTATCATCATCTTTTGTGAAGGCTCTTGATATGTCTTGATCGCTAGTATCTGGTGCATCCCAGACTGGGTGAGAAAAGATTTGACGAACGAACTTTCTTATCCAATCAAATTGTTCATTACTCAACTCTCGATATAGAACACGTTGAGCTTCTTCTGGTCCTTTCAAGTATAATTGAAGATAAGCATTTAAGACGTCTCGAAGAATACGGACCCAAGCGCGTATAGCCCCTGCCGAGAAGATCCGCTCCGTCCTTTGGTGAACTGAGTCGTCCCTCTCTGGGTTCCATCGATCAACTAGACCTTCATCCGCAATGATACTCATCAATTGAACCAAGTTCTTCTCTTCAATATCGCGCAAATCCTCATCACTCTGAAATTCAACGGTATTAGGTATCGGTGATAGCATGTGCCTAAAGAACGTTTTTTCTATCCTGGAATAGGTCAAAGGTTGCCTTCTAGCACGGCTTTTTTCGCTTATAAAATCACCAAGCCGGTTAGTAGAATCGTTAAGGATTCTCCAATGAATTGCGCGTACTACTTCGCCTTTTGCTTTCGCATATGTCATCTTTTTTTCGTTGATAAGGAAATCTACGTATCCCTTTTCAGATTTTCGGCCTTCCAAAGTCGCATACTGTTCCCAATCTTCTCCGCAAATATCGGCGTATTTCTTCATAAGTTCATACGAATAAAAGGACATCTGCCTGTAAGATTGGTGTGCTTCAAGATTGGTCTCTTTAAGTTGTTTTGCTATGGGTTGAATATAAACTTTGCATTCGACAGCTTTTCGGCCCGCCCAGATTTGTGCCGCTGCTTTGTGCTGTCCATCAAACAGTAATAACCTACCCTCATTATCAAAACGGCAAATAGAAGGAGATAACTGAGTGTTACGTTGGAAGTGCCTATACAATCCCCACATTGCTTGCTGTCGAAGGGCTCGCGGCTGCAGGTCTTTATCATTCTTAATATATTGGACTGGGATCAATGCATAAAAATATTGCCAATCTGTTATCGGGCATTCATAAACAGAAACGTCTGCTTTGGCTGTATCAAAATACAAAGTTACACTTCTTCCATTCGTATTGACCTCATATGGTAATAATTTAACTGGATGATGCCCCTTGGCTACGATCACATCATCTAAATATTTGAGTTTGCCGTCTTGGAAAAGAGATGCTAAGGCGAGATAATCACGGTATTCTGAAAGTGCCATCGTTTTCTTTTGTCGATTATGCTTCTTGCATACAGGTGCTAGGTTATTTAGGGTTGTTGATCCGCCAGCAGCCACAGGTATAATGTGATCAAACTCAATATCCTCTTCAGATTCTATTGGGTGGCCATCGATAAAACACCGCTTCCCATATTTATCCAAGATTTCCTTTTTTTCGGTCTCGCTAAGTTGTCTCCGCTCTTGCATTTGCACCAGCTCCGATAGTTTATCGATCTATTTGCTCTCTAGGTATTATCCCTGGCTTTAGCGAAAAAGCTTGCGGAGGATAATCTTTTTTTCTAGTGGTCGTCATATTTGTCTAGAATTATAGAGGGTGGAAAAACTCCATTACAATGCATATGGTCAAAAAATTTTTAATACTTTGCCGTCCAAACACATTACGTCTAGCTTTCAAAGCCAAGCCATCCAATAGATAATCGAGGCAAGAATATGACACATGCAGAAAACATGATGGATCCATTCAATATCGGGCTCTACGTCATCGAAGCAGGACTCGTCGGAATAGTAATCTACGCCATGGCAGTATTGCCGGCTCTCTTCAAGTCAATGATCTGATCAATTGGATTGATCAGCAGAGCATTGTGCAATCTCCATCGCAGGACTTCGCCAGCCATTATTCAAAATGCGTCCTGGCATTACTAATAGCTTTGGCTTTCCACCCGTGCCTCTTTTGGTTCAAAATAAGAGGTCCCTCGCGGCATCGAGTGTCCTCTGTGAGTTCTTCGTGCGCTTCTAGTGCCTGCGGTGGTGGTAGTTCCGTCGCCATTTGGTTATAACCAGTGGCTAACGACGTTTCAACCACATGAAGTTAGCCACTGGAAATAGCGAAGAGCCAGTCTCCCTTCCTCGCCGCTTCATATTCGGGCCAATTTTGGCGACGGTCGCGCGCGCGTGTGCCCCCGCGCTCGCGCGGGACCCGGGCTCGCCCCCACCCACAAGCCCACGCGCCCGTCCCTCTGTCTGCAGGCATCTACGGCACGAGCGGGGACGAACTACCACCACGAAAAGACACGAGAAGCGCACAGAAGACTTGATTATTCCATTATCCACTCTAAACCGCGAGGAACCTTCATAACGCTTCGTTGGTCATCGGTTAAGGAAAATGTAATTAAATGACGAATATTATTATCACAATTCGTGTGCTTGAGGTCGGCGATCATGGTTGCCAGCTTCGCGCCCTTCGCGACTTCGCGCGAGATTCATAAATCAGCCTTCCCAGACCTCTATGTTCATATCATGATAGTACTCGATACTCTGAGGGACGAATTTGAGAACTACGTATTCAGGGTTCTCCGGCTTTTGGAAATAGACTTCCATCTTAGGATTCCAGAACTTCTTCTTGGTTTCCAGGTCTTCGTGGACGTAGCCTTTGCCCTGCATCATAACATAAGGATCGTTAAAGTTCTTTCCAGACCAGATGGTGAGGGCAACTTGCGGATTCCTCTTGATCTGCTCGACCTTGCGAGAGCTCTTCATGGTGGCTCCGATCATGGTCAGATCGTCCAGACCAAAAAGGGCCATGAACCTCACGGCAGGCTTTCCTTCCTGTATTGTGGCCAGGGCAGCCACGCACTCGCCACCCGTGACCTTAAGAATGTTTTCTATTAGTGACATGATTGAGTAGTCCCGAAACCTTTGACTTTATATATCCATCGACGGGGCATGGGAAAGAAGAATAAAGCTAACAGACATATCATTCGGGCCAAAAAGAGAGGCGAAAGCACCAAAAGATTGAGGAGAATGAACTTAACAGGTTTAGGCCATCTAAACCACAGAGCCGCAGAGTTAACAGAGGACGTGCCGAAAAGCTCGCAGATTAAGAATGCTCCAGAAAATCTAAGCTATGGGAAGGTTGATCTCTCGTGTCTGATCCTAAGACGAACAAGAATATACTACTATTAGGATTTGTGAGCCTGCTTAACGACATCAGCAGTGAGATCATTCAGCCCGTTCTGCCGCTCTTTATCGCCTCTCTAGGAGGCGGCGGCCTGGCCGTGGGACTCATCGGCGGCATAAGCGACGGCCTGCCCAGCCTCTTCAAGGTCCTGGCTGGATACTGGTCCGACCGGCTGGGCAAGAGAAAGCCTCTGGTGGTGGCGGGCTATGCCCTTTCCGCGGCAGGCAAGTTCTTCTTGCCAGCGGCCGCCACCTGGCAGCAGGTCTTCCTGCTCAAGACCCTGGAGAGAAGCGGCAAAGGAGTGCGCTCTGCCCCCAGGGATGCCATGATCTCCGAGTCGGCCCAGGAAGGCCGACGGGGAAGGGGCTTTGGGCTGCACAGAGCCATGGACTCCACGGGCGCTGTCATCGGCTCGCTTCTGGCCTATCTTCTCTGGCAGGGCGGCATGAGCTACAGCTCCATCTTCCTGGTGGCGGGAGTTTTGTCTGTGCTGGCTCTGCTTCCTTTTTACCGCGTAAAAGAGAGCTTCAGGGCTCCGAGCTGCGAGGTCAGACTGAAGCTCTCCGGCCTCTCCCCGGAGCTATCTCGCTTCCTTGTCATTGCCAGTCTTTTCGCTTTAGGCAACTTCAGCTACATGTTCTTCATCCTGCGTGCCCAGGGGCTTTTTTCCGGGGCAGAGGCTGTGGCCGCGCCTCTGCTGCTTTATGCGCTCTTCAATTTGGTCTACGCCCTGCTGGCCATGCCTGCTGGGATATGGTCGGACCGGGTGGGCCGGAGAAAAGTCCTGGCCCTGGGCTACACCCTCTTCGCCCTGACCGCCCTGGGATTCGCCTTTGTCACCTCGTTAGCGGGCCTGATAGCACTCTTTGCCCTCTACGGCCTGGTCTACGCACTGGTGGACGGCTCGGAGAGAGCATACGTATCCGACCTTTGCCCCGCAATTCTTCGCGGCAGCTCTCTGGGGCTTTATTACGGAGCTATTGGAATTGCGGCCATTTTATCAAGCCTGGCAGCCGGAGCCCTTTGGGTCTGGTGGGGGGCAGAGGCGACATTCATCTTCGGGGCGGGGGCGGCGGCGCTGGCAGTGGTGGGGCTGATGATGGGGATGAAAAGGACGGAAGTTCTGGCAATGTCTTAAATAAATGCGATGCATAAGGATTTATCATGTCCATGGAAGATACGCAGAAGCGGCTCAAGGAAATGCTATCCAAGGGTGCTTCCGAAGAGGAAATGCTAAGAAAGCTCAGCCTGGCGGAAGGGTGCGGGCTCAAAGTATTCTGCGAGCAGCAGATCGTCGCCGGCACAGAAAAGAAGATACACCGCTGGTGCGGCTATATCACCCACTGCGATGACCCTGCCGAGAGCATACCGGAGACCGTCTACGGCGCCTGGATGGATGGAGGATGTCCGGGAAAATAGTTTAGTCGTTTTATTTTTAATTTTAAAAGTAATACCCCGCAGCTTGCTGCGTGGGTGCGCTATTTGACATCTAAAAATAGTGGCAAGAATTGCCACTGCTCTTTCCCTCACATCCCCAGCCGTATGTGCTTTGTTTCCAAATAGGCCTCCAGACCCCGGCGCCCCAGCTCCCGCCCCAGACCGCTCTCCTTCCACACGCCAAAGGGCGCTTGCAGGTCCACCACATTGTTCACATTAACCCCGATGCCAAGACCTTGGCCGAAGAACCAGCACATTTTTAACCTATTACTTCCAGAATTGGGAGAAATGGGGGCTATTGAAATGCCTGTGACGAAGCTCGACGACAAGGGGAGAATCCTTCTTCCCGGCGATATCAGAAAGACCGGGGTCCTCAAGAAGATCGACTTGCGATCAATGCTAAAAGAGGCTATAGAAAGAGCGAAGAGCATCGACCACGAGAAAGTGGAGCGCGAGATAGAAGAGGAGAGCAATCAGCTTGCTAGGAAGAGATTCGAGGTTTGTCCTCGATCAAGAAATCGTCGCTAGTCGAGGTCTGGAACATATCCGAAGCCATCAGGAGAATATTATGACTCTAGATCCATTCCGCCTCCAGCCGCCACGAGCGAGCGGGCCCGGCCGGGCGTGCGGCTACCGCAGTTGGATGTACCTCATCGAGAAACCTTTTTTCCTCCTCACATCCCCAGCCGGATGTGCTTTGTCTCCAAATACGCCTCCAGCCCCCAGTGCCCCAGCTCCCGCCCGAGACCGCTCTCCTTCCACCCGCCAAAGGGCGCTTGCAGGTCCACCACATTGTTCACATTAATCCCGATGCCTCCCGCCTCCAGCCCTTCTGCAGCGCGCAGCGCCGTCTTGAGGTCGTTGGTGAAGACATAGGCGGCCAGGCCGTACTCGCTGTCGTTAGCGAGAGCTACGGCCTCTTCCAGCGTCTTGAACCTCATGATTGGTGCCACCGGCCCGAAGGTCTCCTCCCGCATGACTCTCATGCTGTGATCGGCCTTGCCCAGCACCGTGGGCTGGAAGAAGTAACCCTTCTCGTAGGCCTCGCCCTCCGGCTCCCTCCCGCCCGAGAGCAGCTCCGCCCCCTTTTCGATCGCATCGGCCACATGGCCCCGCGTCCTCTCTCGCTGCGCCCGGCTGAACATGGGCCCCAGGTCCACATCCGGCAGCATGCCGTCGCCGATCTTCAGCTTCTCGGCGCGCCGCACCAGCTCTTCTGTGAACGGCTCGGCCACCTCCTCTGCCACATAAATTCTATTGACGCTGATGCAGATCTGGCCCATGTTGGAGAAGGCGCGCTGGGCCGCCGCGGCCGCTGCCGCCTCTAAATCTGCGTCCGGGCAGACGATGAAGGGCGACTGGCCGCCCAGCTCCAGTGAGACACGCTTTATGTGCGCCGCGGCATGGGCCATGATCCAGCG
Source organism: Methanothrix sp. (assembly GCA_026394505.1). GTDB lineage: Archaea > Halobacteriota > Methanosarcinia > Methanotrichales > Methanotrichaceae > Methanothrix. The sequence continues at coordinate 700 of JAPKYC010000232.1, read as the reverse complement.
ACCGGTTTTTGTCTCTCCGGTAAAGGCGATCTTTCGGGAGATGGGATTTTCCACCAATTCCGCTCCCACCTCACCGCCTGGCCCGTGCACTACGTTCGCCGCGCCCGCCGGCAGGCCCGCGTCGCAGACGGCCCGCACAAACTCCGTGGCGGCCAGAGGAGCCTTGCTAGGCGGCTTGGCCACGAAGGTACAGCCGGCTGCGAGAGCGGGCGCCACCTTCCAGGCCAGAAGATCCACGGGAAAGTTCCAGGGGGTGATGAGCGCGGCGACGCCCACGGGCTGCCTGAGCACGATGCTTCGGCTGTGCGGCCCGGCTATCCACTCGCCAAAGTTCCTCTTGCCCTCTTCTGCGTAAAAGTCAAGGACATCCGCCGAGGAGAGGACCTCCATTTTGGCATTCTTGATGGGCTTGCCCATCTCCAGAGTTAGCAGTATGGCTATCTGTTCGGCTCGCTGCCGTACCAGGTCAGCAGCAGTGTGCAAGATCTTTGCTCGCTCTTGGCAGGAGGTTGCAGACCAGATGGGAAAAGCCCTTTTGGCCGCCTGCAAAGCCAGCCGGGCATCCTGGCGCGATCCCACAGCGACCTCGGCCACAGGTTCCTGGTTGGCCGGGTTGCGAATGATCTCGGTTTTGCCGGACAGGGAGATAACCTGCTCTCCGTTGATAAACATATGAGATTGGTGCATAACGACCTCTTGA
>JAPKYC010000284.1 GCA_026394505.1 Methanothrix sp. | reverse complement strand
TTTAAAAGAAGCAGCGGTTGATCGATATGAGTTAACGCAAAAAACGGCGAGGGTTCACTTCATCCCCAACCTGAAGGTTGGGGTATTCGTGACTCTCCGCACTCCCGATGTAATAATAACGATATAGGAGTATTCCGGCCTTCAGTGAAACACTGGTTCTTTGATTTTAATGCTAATGAGAATACTGATTATGATTTTACGTGGGGTTGGCCGGGGGATCTCCCCATCGCCGGTGACTTCGACCGAGATGGATGGAACAATGATATAGGTGTGTTCAGGCCTTCCGAGAGGAAATGGTATTACAAATACCTATATTTTGGAAAGAGCTTGCCGGGAATGACTGGAGGTGCCTCTCCTGGATATGTAAATTCCTAACCAAAGTTATGGATGCTGATAAGGATGATGGAGAATACTCAGTGGAAATGGTGCTACCGATCGCTGTTCACAACGACGATCTTTACAGTCATTTGCATCTATGCATTCAGTTTTATTGACGGCATATCGGGCGGTTATGCTATTGCATTTGTGTCATTCTTCCTGGCCGTTACAGGAGTTGCCGTCGCGGCATTGTTTTTCCATCGGGCCCAGGTCATGGATTCCATTCTGAATAGCCCGCGCCTTCTTGCCCACTGGGTCTATTCAGCAGACGAGGCCCAAGAGAGCGCACGACGAGAATATGCAAATTATCAGGAAAGAAACCGGGCTATGTTTCTCGTTATTGGAGGAATGCTTGTTCTCGTCGCACTGGTTATGATGATCTTTGCCGGAGAGGGGGGCTTAATCACCGGGGCATTTCTTCTGGCATTCACGGTTTTTCTTTTCATTGTTTCCAGGGTAGCACCGGTAATCGCGCTGAAATATGCGCTCGGTTCTACCAGAGAGGCATATATCGCAGAGAATGGGATTGTTTATGAAGGGGCGGTCTATCCGTTCCAATCCCTCCTGATGAAGATGGACGCAGCCGCATTCCACAAAAGAACCGGAAAAAAGCCTGCCGTGCTGATATTCTCCTTCACCCAATTTGTCGGACTCGATATTCGCTCCCCTTTCGACATTGAGATCCCCGTGCCTGATGGTGAGGAAGAGAAGGCAGGCAAAATCGCTGATAAATGCATTCTCCTTAACGATCACCATCTTATACTGCCTATAGCATTCCAGTGAACATGAAGAACGGGTTGAGCCCCAGGATGAGTAAATCCACGCTGGCAATTCTAGCGATCACTGTAGTGATGCTTTCTGGTTTAGCAAACGCCGCATTCTCGGTTGAACCAGGAAATAGCATCCAGTCGGCCATAGACGCCGCTAATCCAGGCCAAATCATTGAGGTGCAAAACGGCACCTTTTATGAGAGGATCAATGTAACCAAAACGCTCACCCTCAAAGGCGTGGGCAAGCCAATTATTGACGCCGGCGGGATAGGAAGCGCTATAACCATATCGGCCAACGGTTCAACTCTGTTGGGTTTTGCTGCTACAGGATCCGGCAAAGATGCCAACGATGCCGGCATCAAGGTGCTCTCCCACGGAAATATAATCAAAGATAATGCCGCCATCAAAAATAATAACTACGGAATTGTCCTTTACCACGTCGATAAAAACACCGTCTTTTTAAATACAGTGACGGAAAACAAAAACGGCGGAATCTTGCTGATTCATTCCAACAACAATCAGGTCTGGGGCAACTATGCCAGCATGAATGGAAATGGCATCTCCATGCAAACCTCCCGAGGCAATACCATCAATGCCAACAACTTAACCCGGAACAAAATGGGCATAAACATCTCGAACATTAATTTTAGCGATAGCATCACGGCAAAGGGCAAGGCGGTATCCATAAAGTACGTCTCCAGCAGCCTATCGACCACCTACAACATTGACAGGAATAGCACGAGCTCTTCTCCAGGTAGCAACCTTCTCTATCAGAACTACCTGCAGGACAACGACCAGAACGCCTTCGACGACGGCTACAACCAATGGGACAACAACAAAGCAGGCAACCACTACAGCAACTACGATGCCCGTGAGCAGGGCTGTAAGGATCGCAACAGAGACGGGATCTGCGACGTCGGCTTCAGCATTGCGGGAGGACACAACGTGGACCGGCTGCCCCAAGCTTCTCAAAACGCCATACTCAGTTACAGGTCCACGGAATTGGCGGGCGCAGAGCTGAAGATGGAACAGAGAACCTACTTGCCCGACAGCGATGTCAATGTGGAGTATGTGGCTCCAGGGAACTTCTCAGGCTGGGTGGGAGTTATGGGGACAGATCAGGCCAGTGGAAGTGGAAGAGCCGGCCGCCGGGATATGGCTCTGTCTTATCAGAGCCTGGCAGGCTCATCAGGTATGCTGAAGCTAAAGGCTCCCGCCGACAAGGGGTCCTACATTCTTCGCATGTACAACATTACCAGTGGTGAGGAGATGACCTCTCTCAATTTCAACGTCGCCATCCCAACCATTATGGCAGCTCCGGCCTCTGTGAACACCTGTGAGCTGATCACCATCAACTACACAGGGGCCCCAGGTTATGAGAATGACTGGATCGCCATGTACGAATCCGGATCAACCGACACACGTTACATTTCCCGCCAGTATCTGGATGGAAAAGAGAACGGTACTGTGATCCTGGAGGCTCCCGATACGGGCAGCTATAACTTCAGGATTTTCGAGAACGATAGTTACACCCGGCTGGCCACCAGCAACAATGTAGAGGCCAAAACCCGAAATGGCACCAAAGTCGTGGTCTCGTCAACTCATGTTGCGCCTGGAGGTACAGTTACCGTAACCTACTGGGGAGCACCCCCGGAAGGAACGGGTATTATCGGCATGTACGGCATGAACCGGCCGGACAAGTTCCCCCTGGGGAAGAGGTCTATCGGCAGCAAGAACTGTGGCAGAATAACCTGGCAGCTTCCCTATGATCCAGGGCAGTACGACTTCAGGATGTTCCGCTCCGACATCACAGATATCAATCAAGGGGCTTACCAGCTCCTGGGCCAGAGCAATGTGGTGACCGTAAGCTAAGAGACTTAGGAGTCGTTAGCATCCGACAGAATACATGCGCAAGCTGAGGAACCCGAACATAAGAGAACTTGCTATCCATTCTCTCGATTGTGAATATGTGCCTCCAATGTTCTGAAGATCTGAGAGGCACTCCGTGGGAGCTTGACTATCATTGACACTTTCTTCGAGAGAATAAATTCCTCGATCCCGGAAAAAAGAATGAATCTATTTCACATGGCGAGCCTTATGGGCACAAGCACCTGGTCTATGACGTAGATGATGCCGTTGTCGTACCTCTCGGACTTCAGGACATTGGCACCGCCCACCAGGCCCATGTTTGCATCGACTGCCAGGGAGTCTCCCTGCATGGTCTTGGCGGAATTGATGTCGGTCATGTTGAGCAGGTCCTTGGCATCCACCATATGGTAGGACAGAAGGTTAATCATGCCCGCATCTTTCTTGTTGATGGAATCTATGGTAGCTTTGGCTTTATCGAATGCCTCATCGCTTGGGGCGAATATCGTAAAGGGCCCAGCAGCTAAACTTTCAAATCCCATCAGGCCCAGGCCGTTGAGCGTCTCCACCAGTCCAGCCGACTTGATAGCGGACGCGAACTTCCTGGCACCCAGATCATTGGCCGCCTCTGCCACACCCAGGCTGGAATCGGTCTTGGGCAACAGCACTTTGTCGATCACAAAGACGATGCCGTTGTCGTAGCTCTGGGATGCCGTGACATTAGCACCATTTACTTTCATGCCTGCGGTATTATCGAGGGTCAAATTCTCCCCTTGCATTGTTTTTGCTGAGGAGAGCTCGGAGATGTTTTCAAAGCGACCGTCATTCCAGACTACGTGAAAGCTGAGTATCCTTTTCAGTTCGCTGGCGTTCTCCTTGATGGCGTTCATGTCAACATCAGTAACTGCTGCAAAAGCCTCATCGCTGGGCGCGAAGATCACGAAGGACCCGGTGGCGAATGTGAGCACTCCCTGGTTATTCAGAGTATCCGCCAGTCCCGCGCCGTCTATCGCTGCGGAAAATTCATTTAGGCTCAGGTTGGCAGCCGCATCCATTACGCCCATTTTTGCTGCCCCGCTATCCTGGGCGAAGCTAGAGCCCGTGCACAGCACTGCTGCTATGAACAAAAGACATAGAATTGCCCTATTTTTTTGAATCATCACTTTAACCTCCACTCTTTTCAATAGCGAAGTGATGGACGGGCTAAAAGATAAATTTATGGGCAGCATGGACAGGTTACAAAAGAGAGGCGATGCTTTCAGTTATCGAAGCATGCTAAAGGCTATCGCTTTTACTAATATTAGCAACATTTGGAGGGAGAAGTTTGTTAATTTTACTGGCGATGATAGCTCTCGAAGGCCACTGCAGATGGGCAGCCCGGCGCACGATCTTCTCTGGCTGCTGGAACAGTCCGGGCTACCGGGGCCGGTGGTGATGATAAAGAAAGGTGGCGATGCAGGGCCCGGTGGCGATGGCCAGCCACAGCCGGGAGTGGCAGGTGGCGGATATAACACTGCCCGCTGCGGAAAGACAAGTTTAGGTTTGATCAATAATGTTCTTATTATTTATTGGGGATAGACCAGTCGTGGCCCTATTGAGACCATGGGCAAGGCCGAAATATTGAATACCGATCGGGTGTTAAGGATCGCTGTGAAATCGAGCCTTCTCCTCTCCGTCGTTCTGCTGGTCATGCTTTCCCTTGCTTTTCCGTCTTCAGCCCACGTGCCCCTCCTGGCCGGGGGAAATGAGAATATCTCTTCGGCCATGCACATCACCGATCCGGGCAAGTCCTGGGCGGTTTATGGCTCTATTGAGAAGGATGCCGTGCATTACTACAGCTTCGATCTTACGGAGGGCGAGCGAATTTATCTCTCCATTTTTAAGTCCGCCGATGCTAAAGAAAAGGATTTTCTTCCCGTCCTGGCGCTCCTGGGTCCGGGATTGAAGACGGGCGAAAAGCCTGCCCGGCAGTTGGCCCTGCCGCGGGAAGCTTCCGACCTGAATATCCTGATCGCGGACGGCAAGAGTGCTGCCAATGCCGTCTACGAGCCCTTCGGGCCCAGCAGCTTCATTGAAATCACGGAGATAAACATATCCGCGCCAAAATCGGCCCGCTATTATGCGGCGGTATATGGCAATATTAATAGTCCAAACGGCCCAAATAGCACTATCGGGCATTACGGCCTGGCGGTGGGCTATCAGGAGGAGTTCAGCTTCTCGGAGAGGATAACCACGCCCCTCCTGCTCATATCTGTTTACCTCTGGGAAGGCCAGAGCCTGGGGCTTATACTCATTCCCTACCTGGTAGCCGAGATCGTAGCTCTCCTGTTTTTCTGGCGCGGATCTCGACGCACCTCATTTTGCCTGGCTGGATCTTTGGCCGGATTTCTCTTCCTGGCCACCAGTGCTTCCATCTTCACGCAGATGGTCTTCAATCTCACTCGCGCACCCTTTGGGCCGGAGGTGTACATCACGGTGGTCATTGCCGTTTTCCATGCTCTCCTGGGTGTGGCAGGCATTCGTCTGGCCCGGGGAGATGCGGGGATACTGCAAAGAGCCCTTCTGGCCGTCCTGGGAACTTTAGCCCTTCTGGCGGGCTCGGGGCTTATCATGGGTCCCATTCTGGCAATAGCGGCAAGCTTCCTGCTCTCGAAGAGCGGAAGCATTTTCGGCAACTGCATCGCGAGAGCCCAGGAAAAAAAATGATGGAAGTTTGAATCAAATCAGATTCCTCATTAAATTTTTGCAGACATTTAATGAATTTACGATATCTGCTATCCAGTATCTATTTATAATCCTTAACTTCGCGCATATAGGGAATAAAAAACGTCTTTAAGGCCGTTTTATGGCTACCAACTATTATTTAGGCGAAAGTTTTATATATTACTATTCCCCATATGACGAACATGGAACAATGGACGAAGGACTGGCTTGAGG
>JAPKYC010000087.1 GCA_026394505.1 Methanothrix sp. | reverse complement strand
ACACCATCGAGCAAAATATCGTTAGCTAAATGCTTGGTCAGAGATGGCATGATGACCTAAAGGATAATGCTGCTCTCATAATAATATAATAATCTTCATAGTCTTAGTGAGATATTTATCGTGCTGCAAACTATTAAAACTACATAAAATAATGTGGCTGAAATCTTTGGAGCGCCATTCAAATAAGCTGGAACTTCTAATCTGGATAAGTCAAGGTAAATAAATGTTTCTTAATCATCAAGGACGAGCCTTGCATCAGTGTCAATGGTCTTGGGTTTATACATCTCCTATCGCCGGATATTAAGCACTTCCCGAAGAATACCGACATCGTAAGGCCCAATATCCGAAAAAATTTTAATTTTCTGCTTTATGCTTATGATCTTTACAGGCATTGTTCAGGTCGGCTCGGGTCAGCGTCTTCGCCTGCCAGTTTATGATCTTTACAGGCATTGTTCAGGTCGGCTCGGGTCAGCGTCTTCGCCTGCCAGTCATCGACGGCATTCTTTACGGTGCCTACTGCTCCTACGAATACTTCAACGCCCGCCTGGTTAAAGAGCGAGACCGCTTTGTGTCCCAGGCCGCCCACAATCATCACCTGCACGCCTTGTGCGAAGATTGACTCTATGGGCAGGCCCTTTCTGCCCATGTGCTCGCTTACGTTGGGCAGAACCTTGATTTCTCCGCTATCCAGATCGATTATGGTGAAAGTCGGAGCCCGGCCGAAGTGCTGGCAGATGGCCTCTTGCATGCCGCCCTCGCCCATGGTGGGAATGCAGACCTTCATTGTCCTTGACCCCCTCTTTTAGCTCCCTGACCCTGGCCTCTGCCAGCGCCAACACCCGATCCATTTCTCGCTCCCTGGCCACCACTGCTTCCCGCACCAGTGCCTCTACCACCGCCAGATCCGCCACCTCTTCCTCTGCCTTGGCCGGCGGAACCTCGGCCCTGACCCGTTCCGGCATGGCCCGGTACGGAGGGTTCGGCGATTTTCGCGAGCTCACCCCGCTTGAATTTTTCCACGAAGTCTCTAACGTTTCCTGTTCCCAGGTGCTGATAAACCTCGATCTTGGCAGCAGAGAGGGGCTGCATGGCATTGGGGCCGATATTTCTTGTAATCAGGGGCGGCGCAGCCTCCGCCTTAGGCGGCTCCGCTTCCACTGCGCTTGCATTTTCAGCGCTGTCTTGCACATTCCTCGCCACGTCCGCGCCCATCGGTGCCGCGCCCGCATCCGCCCGCGCCTGCGCCCGGCCCACAGGCGCGCGTCCGCGCAGCACGTCCCTAAAGGGTGTGGCAAGAATTGTCCTTCTCTCATCGGGACTTCGCAGCTTCGCGCCTTCGCGTGATACCCAGGATATCGCGCGAAGCCGCGAAGGGCGCGAAGAAAACATGATCTCCGAACTCAAGCACTATCCTGTAATGAAACATTCACACGAAATGAAAGCAGAACAAGTGCGAAATACTTTCTGGACTACGCACAGAAAAGGATAGACCGAAAAACTCTTTATTGAGATCGAGCTATTCTCTACTAATGGGGTGATGGTAATGGCAAAGCAAATCGATCTTAAGCTGGTATTAGAGGATGAAGATGCAAGAATCTTCATGGACGGATTTAATCACCCTAAGGTCACTCAAAAAAAGGTTGATATGTTTAAGAAAGCCCGAGAGATTTATAGAAACAATCGCGCTTGACCAACCTAGATGGATAAAATCTCTGGCGAAGATCTTAGAGTTAGGCGATTAAATAATCATAGTAATATTATTAATTTTTGTAGTGTCAATGACGATTTAAATAATTTCTTAAAGGACGACGCGCTTCTTGCACAGGACAATATGACGAGCATCACATATTTGTGCTTTTGGAGACGGGTAGTAGTTGGATTTGCTACATTGGTTGCCGCTACAATTGAAGTAAAACAAGTGGAAGGTCCAAGAATTGATGGATACGCCCCCAATACATATCCTAGCATAAAGCTTGCCAGATTAGCCGTTGACAAAAACCATACCGGACGTGGAATCGGCCCACACTTGTTGTTTTGGGTAATGGGCAAATTCGAGAAGATCTCTAAAGAAATAGGTTGTAGATATTTGACAGTGGATTCTAAGAGAGAATCAATGTGGTTCTACGAAAAGTATGATTTTATATTAGTTGAAAAAACGAGGAACAAGACACATCCAACGTTTTACTTGGATATGTATCTAACCCGCGGGAAAAAATAATTGATCTATTTATGATAACATCTAACATTACCAGCATCGTGATACGTATTACTCATCCCCTTAAAAGTCAAACAGCGACTTCTGCATCTTTCCCGTCGCCTGTGGGGTCTTCTTCTCCGCCTTCCCCTCGCTCTCCGCCTTCTTCGGCCTGCCCCTCTTGCGGCCCTCGGGCTTGGCAGCACTCTCCTGCTGGCCTTCGGCAGCCGTTGTCTCAAGCTGGGGCCCGACCGGCGGCGCAGCCTCCGCCTTAGGCGGCTCCGCTTCCACTGCGCTTGCCTTTTCGGCGCTGACTCGCACAGCTCCCGTCGCTTCCGCGCCCACCTGCACAGCGCCCGCATCCGCCTGTACCGACGCAGCACGCGCCAGCGGTGTGCCCCCCAGCGGCTGCTGTGCCGTGCCTGTGCCGTGCCAGGAAAGTTCGATATCCTCAAACTCCTCTGCCGCCCGGATCTTCATCGCCTCCTCGAAGATGCTCTGCACCTTTTTGGTGGTGGAGGTGCTGCCCAAGAGAAGCGCGATCTCTTCTGTTTCCAGCTCCAGCTCCGCCGCCAGGGGGATGGCCCTCTTTTTGTCGGCCAAGAGGAGGCCCACGAAGCCCATCAGCTCCGCCCGCACAAAAGCTGCCGAGACGTGGCAATGCCGGCCTATCTTCTTCGCCGCCGAGTCACGAATGTTGCGCGCCTTCTTGGTCTGGCCCATGCGCCGCCAGCGGCTGGGGGGCCGGAAGGCCACGTAGCCGTGCCGACGCTCTGTTTTGGCGGCCTGCACTCCGCCCGTCATGAGAAAACTGGCATAGCGCCACAGCCCATAGTTCTGCCTTATGTGCACGCGCCCCAAAAAGACATCCGCCCGCGCCAGCCGCTCATAACCCTGCCAGAGATCCGCGCCCCCGTACGCTAGCGGCAGGTTCTCGTCCACCCAGTTGATGAGATCCTCCGGGCTCTCATCCAGAGCATAAGAAGCCTGCAGGGCCTCCTGGGCGCTATTGCCTTTGAAGATGACCTCTAAAACCTTGAAGATGGACGATTTTACGTCGCGCTCCCCCGTGGCCACATCCTCCAGCTTCAGAGTCGCCTGACCCTGGGCGGCGGCCTGCAGATCGTTAACGCCGGAACGCATATCGCCTCCCGCCCGCTCCGCAATCATCATCAAGGCATCAGGATCGCAGTCCACCCCCTCCGCCCGGCAGATCTCGCGCAGAGCCTGGGCGATGGTGGTGGAGCGCACGGAGCGAAACTGTATGCCCTTGGCCGCGTCCCGCAAGGGCTTTTCCATATCATAGTACTCATTAGCGATTAAAAGGACGGGCTGACTGGTCTCTCTGACCAGACGCAGCATGGCCGCCGCCCCGCCCCGGTCGGCAGTGCCGTGCAAATTGTCCGCCTCATCTAAAATGACCAGCCGCGGCTTGCCTGAGAAGGTCATGGAGCGCGAGGCCGGGCCGGCAATCTTCTGAATCATGCCTGCTGTGCGCGCATCGCTGGCATTCATCTCGATGTAGTCCCAGTCAAACTCGCGCGCCAAGGCCAGAGCTGCGGAGGTCTTGCCCGTTCCCGCCGGGCCGTAGAGGATGACCGCACCGGTGATGGGCGCACCCTTCTCCCAGGAGGCCGCCCAGGCCTGCAGCTCCTCTATGGCCTTGCCGTTGCCTAAAACCTGTTTGAGAGTATCGGGCCGGTACTTCTCCGTCCACTTCACGGCGGGGGGCATTCTACCTCAGACCGACGTCTTACCAGACGCCCTCTTTGCCGGTCATTTCCTCAATCTCGATCTCCCAGATGGTCATGGGCATCCTCTCCAGCTCCTCGCGAGAGAACTTCTTGCCGGCGTGCCCACCCTGACCCTTTTTGGTGAAGGCGTCAAACATCTTCTGCTTGGCCTCCACGCTCTCGGACAGCCGGCTGATGCCAAAGGCAACAACGCTCGACCAGCGCTCCTTTTCTAAAACATCTATCTGAAAGCACACCCTGGGATTCTCTGTGGCATAATCGACCTTCTTTCCCCTCCCGCGAGAGTGAAGGTAGATCTTGCCGTCTATGTAGACATAGGACATGGGAACGACATAAGGCCGGTTATCTTTGGCCAGCCCCAGCCGGCCGTATCTGGCAGCAGAAAGAAGACTCGTGCACTCATCCGAAGATAGATCCCTGGGCAACATGGCACAAAATTAGGGGCTCATGCATTTTTAGTTTTTGCTTTCTGGACGGCATTCATGACCGGCCCGATAAAAATGCTCCTGCAATTAGCAGCATTATCCCCAGAGCGATCATGGGCACGCCAGGAAAAGCCGTCTCCACCTGAAACTTGGTGGCCCCCGCCTCCGCTCCTATAAGCTTGAAGCTTTGGCCCTGCATATCTCCGCCTTGACTCTCCAGCACCTGCACCCCCACCAGAGCGATGCCGGTAAGAATCACAAGCACTCCCATTGCCACAGTTAAGTTTACATGGACCATTTTGATTTCCCCCCTATCACTAAATATTTAGCGCTATCGATATAATGTTTTGCCTACTACTATCACATCGGATCACCCCAGCCTCGCCAAAAAGGTTTTACCCTGGCAGCGCTTTTCACCAGGGGATGTTCAACAAGATCCTGATCGCCAACCGGGGAGAGATCGCCATCCGGGTGATGCGCGCCTGCCGGGAGCTGGGCATCTCGACTGTGGCCGTCTACTCCGAAGCGGACAAAAACGCCCTTTTCGCCAAATACGCCGACCAGGCCGTCTTCATCGGGCCGGCACCCTCCCGTCAAAGCTACCTGAGGATAGACAACATCATCAAAGCCGCTCTTGAGACCGGAGCCGAGGCCATCCATCCCGGCTACGGTTTCCTCTCCGAGAATACCCATTTCGCCTCCGCCTGCGTGGAGAACGGCATCGTCTTCATTGGCCCGCCGTCCTCGGCCATCGACGCCATGGGCTCCAAGATCACCGCCCGCCAGACCATGAAAGATGCCGGCGTCCCCATTGTGCCCGGCATCGAGGAGGGCATCAGCGATCCGGATATAGCCGCCGAGATCGCCGAGTGCATAGGCTACCCCATTATCCTCAAGCCGGCGGCAGGAGGCGGGGGAATCGGCATGAAGATCGTGCAGAGTCGCGAGGAACTCTTACCCGCCCTTATCTCATCTCAGTCTGTGGCCAGAAGCGCCTTTGGCGACGACACCATCTACATCGAAAAATACCTGACTGAGCCCCGGCACATCGAGTTTCAGATCCTGGCCGACAATTATGGAAAGACCATCTATGTCTCAGATCGGGAGTGCTCCATCCAGCGCCGCCACCAGAAGTTGATCGAGGAGTCCCCTTCGCCCGTCATGACTGAGGAGCTGCGCCAGAGGATGGGCTCCATCGCCGTCAAAGCCGCCAAGGCCATCGGTTATTCCAGCGCCGGCACAGTGGAGTTCATGTACTCTCGCGGCGACTTCTACTTCCTGGAGATGAACACCCGCCTGCAGGTAGAGCACCCCATCACAGAGATGGTAACGGGAGTAGACCTGGCCAAAGAGCAGATCATGGTGGCGGCCGGCTACCCTCTGGGCTATGAGCAGAGCGAC
>JAPKYC010000255.1 GCA_026394505.1 Methanothrix sp. | reverse complement strand
GCGCTCAGCTCAAGGCCGCCGCGGGAGCCGGGGCGCAGTTTGTGGTAATCGTGGGCAAGGACGAGCTGGACGCTGGTATGCTCACTATGCGCGACATGGCCGGAGGGGCACAGGAGAGCCTGAGCTTGACGGTGATTGAGGAGAGGCTAAAGAAACATTTTCAAGGATTATAATCGCGAATGGGCTCAGGGCCTTCTTCTCTTGAGGCCATATTTTATTGGTTACTTGCTGTTTCGAGTGGGTAATAGATTCCTCTGTGAGTCCTCCGTGCGCTCTGTGTCTCTGTGGTGGTAGTTCGTAACCGCTTGGTTATAACCAGTGGCTAACGACGTTTCAACCACAGAGACACAGAGTTCACAGAGTACGCACAGAGCGACGAACCAACAACTGGAAAACCATAGTAACTGAGGTTAGCCACTGGAAATAGCGAAGAGCCATTTTTTTCTGACTATGTTAATGCAGCAGATATTATTATGAGCATTAAGAAGACCAGGATCACTGCCGAGAGAATGATCAGGTCGGAGTATTTGCTTTTCAACAGTATATCCACAAATGCAGTTGTATCTTTCTGCTCGCTAACGTCAGACAAAGCCCCACCTTCATTATCTTTAGTGAACTTAATTGTTATCTTTAGTGAACTTAATTGGCGGTCTGACTTTAAATATTTTTTTGTTAGTGATTTATATATTTCACGAGGATTTTATCTCTTGAACTACCCAATCGAGAGTTTCCAGTAGCTGTTGAAGTGATGAAGCATCTTTAAACGTTGATAGGAAAATATTGGGACGTCTTGTTATGACATTCTCTGGAATATTTACGCCTGGAGTTTGGTTCAATCGGTTTAACAGTTCTCTGCGCTTTGTTTCGTCGCTAAAAGCAGACCTGTTCATTAGCCATTGAAATTGGATTTCAATCTTGCCATAGGTCCAAATAGCGATAGGATAATAAGTTTCTTCATTATGATCCAACATCGGATAAAATGATCCGTCATGTTTGCCTTTTCCCCACCAGAATCTGGGCAATTTATTTACAGACCATTGCAAGATCTTCCTTGCGATCTCTGCTTCTTCAATTCCTCTTCGTGTTTTTAGTTCCTTGAAGAACGATTCTTCATTCCATTGCCTCTCGGAAGCGGAACTGGTGTTTTTCTTGGTTCTAGCTTCCTCTGTCTGACCATAAACTCTTGAAACGAGAGACTTAAAATCCTGACCCAAAAATTGCTTGATCTCAACGGCCAGAACTTCGGCAGGGTTCATTTGTTCGTTAAGAAATTCGACTATGCGCCTCAGCTCTTTAGGTATTTCATCTGCAACAAAGAGCATGCGTATTTTCCCTGCTTGCAAGTTGGTCTTTGCCTTCTGCCAAAAGGCTTCAGAATCTTCCGACGGACCCAAAAAGGCATCCAGTGCATCCTCCGAATTGAGACCTCTTGCTTGACATGTCGCATCAAACTCAGCTCGGATCTCCTCTACGGGCCAGTAGACAACGGCGTTGGCTGCATATTCAAGCATCTGGCCGATTACTTCGCGCCGGATGCGAGTATCGCTGCTTCTCTTAACTTCCACTAATGTGGGAATAGCATCCTGGTCTAAAAACATGTGATCAACCGACCAGCGATAGCTGCCATTTTCCTCAGAGGGCAGTGCAGCCTCTCTAGAGATCAAAAGCCATTGCCTGGGTTTCGCGTCGTTAATCAGATTTCCGGCTAGAAGGTTCGGGTATTTCGCAAGTAATTCCTGGAAATCGGCCTCTGATCCGTAGTTTTCCTCGGACATCTCTACAAGCTTTCCATCCGTTTGAATCAGAAACACGCCGCTTGCCAAGACTGCCTCCGCCTCAACTTAATTTTTAATTTATAGGAAAAAAGATCTAGAGCAGCCCCATATTCTCGAGCTGCATCCGCACGATGCGCACGCCTTCTTCGCACTCAGCCGGCGATTTGCCGCCTGTTACCACCAGTTTTCCGGAGCTGAAGATGAGCACTACCACTTTGGGCACCTTGATCCTGTAGACCAGCCCGGGAAACTGCTCCGGCTCGTACTCGATGTTCTCCAGGCCCAGGCCGAGAGCAATGGCGTTTAAGTTCAAGTCCGTCTTCAGATCTGCGGAGGCTACAATGTTCTGAACGTGGATCTCAGGTTCCAGATCGATGTTCTCAAAGCCAATGGACTTGAGTGTCTTGGCCATATTGGTTATGACCGTGCGAACGTCCTCGACGTTCTTGGCTCCAGTGCATACTACCTTGCCGGAGGTGAATATGAGAAAAGCAGCTCTGGGGGCTTTGACCCTGTAGACGAGGCCGGGAAACTTCTCCTTATTATACTCGGCGCCCTCCAGCTCGGCCTCGATCTTGTGCAGGTCGAACGCATCCGCCAGCTTGGTAGATGCCACCACGTTCTCAATATTAATTGTGGACTCCATACTCAAGTATCTCCAGATTATTCCTTATAAACTGGGGGTATATAAACATGAGTATTTAAGATTTATAAACACCTTATAAATGGCTTATAAAGTCCATCAATCCTTGCTCTTCCACTTGAGCAGGTCTCCCTTCCACTTTACGACTCCGTTCTTCTCCAGCACCCTGGCCAGATCCTCGGCTGCATCTTCGCCATCAACGTTCAGGGAGCTGCCCCCATCCTCTAAATGCAGGGTGCATTCTTCGACGAATTGTACAAAATCCATCTTGCGGGAGGTGGGCGATGTGGCCAGCTTTTCGATCAGCAATCCCAGGACCTTGAGGCGCTGGGCTTCCGTGGGATAGGCATCCCAGAACTCGTCATCCAGATCGCGGGCAAGAGGAGTGGTGAACTCATCGACAAAGATATTGACTGCCTTCTCCAGATAAAAATCGACATTGCATCTCTTCTGCTCCGGCTTGGGGTCATACCCTTCGGGATGATCGACCGAGATCTCAAGAACGGGGTCGTCCAGTTTATTCTCCAAGGGCTCGCCGACCTTTATGCCGTTTTGAAACATGATCATGCCGGCAAAATTGCGGGCTCTTGAGACGAAGATGGCGCTGTTCATCCACTCCTCTGAGCCGAATTTCAAGGACTCCCCTTCTTCATGGGAGGAGCTTTCCGGATTTTTAGAGAGCGCCAGGATTTTGTCTCTCGTCTCCATCATGAGAGGGTCCAGCTCTTTTAAGAAAAGCTCCTCGAAATTATCGAGCGTGGCCTGGGGCAGGACACTCCTTAGCGCCGATATGTAGTGCTCGATCTGGCCTGTATCCTCGATCAGCTCTTTGATGCCGCTCAGCTTATCCTTGAGAGCGTAAGTTGTCTCCTCCTCCATCACCAGGCAGGGCCTGGTCTCCACCTTGAGGCCGGCCCCATCCAGATAGCTCCTGATCTCTTTGGCCGTCTCTTCTTCGTATTCTCCCAGATAGAACATGGAATAGGTGAATGATGAGATGGGATTAAAAAGGTTTAGTTGCTCAATGTCACTTGTGTAGTCCCGAAAGTATTTCGCACACGCTTTACCCCAGGACCCGTAACACGGGTTATGAAATTAGACCAACGCAAGATCCATTGGATTATCCGCCAAAAGCAGAAAGGTGTGAGTACAAAACAGATTGCACTGGATATGAAGATCTCGCGCAGGCGAGTCCAACAAATCTGGAAAGACTATGT
>JAPKYC010000287.1 GCA_026394505.1 Methanothrix sp. | reverse complement strand
AGGCGTGATCAAGAGGAAGATCAGCTACGGAACGAGAAGCGAAGCCGGCAAAGCCGCTTGGGAGAATCAATTAACGATCCTCGACACATGCAGAAAGCAAGGAGTTAGCTATTTCGAGTATATTCTGGATATTATATCTGGGAGCTATTCGATGCCAAGATTGTCCCAACTCCTTATCCGGAGCAAGTCCTCCACAGCCTATTGAGCATGTTCAAAGTAAGCCACATACTGTTCGTTCGTGAGTCCGGCTTTTTCTATCAGCTTCTTGAGGAGGCCAACACCGAGATCTTTTCCTCTATGAACCGGTATTGATAAATGAATGTTGCTTCCTTCTTTAACCAGGACATAGTGGCTGCCTTCAATATGATTTATTGTCCAGCCCGCTCTCCTGAATGCAGTCAGATGCTTTTCTCCGCTAGCTCGTGGAAGCTTGCACATACGAGTTTCCTTGCAGGTCTATAGATATGTCCAGCCTGCGCTCAAATGAGGATATCTTGAGTCCTTCTCCTGCGCTCTTGAGTCGGGATTTCAGGCATCCTATTATAGCCTCGTTTACGTTTTCCAAAGCATCTTCGAGGGTTTCTCCTTCAGAAAGGCAGCCTGGAAGGTCAGGGCATTCGGCTACATATCTGCCTTCATCATCTTTCTCTATGATAATGTTAAATTTCATGATTGTAGTTACATGCCTTAAGTCATATAAGCGTTCTGGATGCTGGTTCTGAGCATGCCTCACAACATTGGACACAAAAGTAAGATGATTGCTTTACCGGTTCTTCCTAAACCACTCGACCGTCGCTTCGAGCCCCATGTTCAGATCGAAGTCGGGCTCGTATCCCAGCTCCCTTTTCGCATCAGAGATATCGGCCAGAGAATCTCTTACATCCCCCTGCCTTGGCTCATCATAAATTGGATTGAGCTTGATGCCGGTGATCATCATAATCTTGCCTGCCAATTCGTTCAAGCTCACACGATGCCCGCAGGCGATGTTGAAAACGCCTTCCGCCGGGCTTTGCATGGCCAGGATATTGGCCTGCACCACATCTTTCACGAAGGTGAAATCTCGCGTCTGCTTTCCGTCGCCGTAAATCACGGGCGGCTCATGGGCCAGAACCCTGGTGATGAATCTGGGTATCACCGCAGCATATTGCGACTCTGGGTTTTGCCTCGGCCCGTAAACATTGAAATAGCGGAGGCAGGCGGTCTTCAGGCCGTAGACCTCTGAGAAAACCCTGCAGTAATACTCCCCTGCCAGCTTGGAGATGGCGTAGGGCGATTTGGGATTGGGCTTCATATCCTCTTTCTTGGGCAGGGTCGGAGTATCGCCGTAGGCCGAGGAGGATGAGGCATAGACTACCTTTCGCACGTTGCAATCTCTGGCGGCCACGAGCACCTTGAGGGTCCCTTCCACGTTGGCCTCATTTGAGGCAATGGGATTATCCACAGATCTCTGCACTGAGGGTATGGCTGCCTGATGAAAGACGGTATCCGAGCCTGAAAATGCTTCTATCAAGAGATCCAGGTCGGTGATGCTGCCTTCAATGAAGTTGATCTTATCTATGATCTGATCGAGGTTCTCTATCCGTCCCGTGGATAGATTATCGATTACTGTTACCTCGTGCTTCTTCAAGAGCTCCTCGGCCAAATTTGAGCCGATGAAGCCTGCACCGCCTGTTACGACAACTTTCATTAGATTATTTCCGCTCCTGGTAATATTAAAAAAAGAAAGCTCTAGTTCGTTCTTGGTGCCTCTGTGATTTGTATTAGGACCAAAACCACAGAGGCCTAAAGCACCCCCTATCCGTGCTTCATGATCTGCTCTATCCCCTCATCCAGCGACCACTTCGCCTCAAACCCCAACGCCTTCATCTTGCTCGTATCCGCCTGCGTGTCCAACACATAATTTCGGATGGGGTTTTCCTTATACTCCGGCTTCAAGCTCGTCCCCAGTTTCTCATTAAGCAGATCGACCACATGGTTGAAGCTGAAGGACTTTCCTGTGCCCAGATTGAACACGCCCGTCCCTCTCCAGGCGGCCATGACCATGGCCTCTGTCACATCCCCAACGAAGGTGAAATCGCGCGTCTGCGTCCCATCCCCGTAGACCACCGGTGCATTTCCCATCTGCATGGTCCACAAGAACTGCGTGATCATATTGGCATAAGATCCCTTGGCCCTCTCATGCGGCCCGTAGACGGAGAAGAAGCGAAGAGCTGCATAGTCGATGCCGTAGAGCTTGTGATACAGCTCTGCCACCCGCTCAATGCCCAGCCGGGCCTCTGTGTAATAATCAGTGACTAGGATGGCGGCATCCTCTCTGTGTGGCGTGGGAATGCCGTTGTAAAGCGATGAGGAGGAGGCGAAGACCACCTTCCTGGTGCCGCTTCTTTTGGCCAACTCCATTATGGCGATCATGCCGTTGATGGCTTCGCCTACGAGCAGCGGATTGCTCTTGTACATGGGCGATGATGATGGTATGCCCAGGTGATAGATCACATCGGGGCTCTGGTTAAAGGCCAGGCAGTCGTTGCAGGAGCCCTTTATCACTTTGACATCTTTGCGGACGAGATCCAGGTTGCTCATGCTCCCCGTATGAAAATTATCCAGAACCGTTACTTCGTACTCATCAACGATCGCCTCTACTAAGTTGGAGCCTATAAAGCCCGCTCCGCCCGTCACCAATGCCTTCATCATTTCTTAATTCCTCGCTTATCATAATAAAAAATATGGAAGCCCTAAAAATCGGCTCAGATCTTCACGAATATCTGCATAGCTTCTTCCGGCTTCTTCAAGGCCAGCAAGACCTGCATCTTATATGCCAGCGCCGTGCCGTAAGCGGGATCTATTTCCAGAGCCTTTTCGTAGGCCTGCTCTGCCTCCACGTACTTCCCATTTGCCTCCAGAATTACTCCCTTGGCGACATAGGCTTGCTTAAATTTGGGATCAATCTGCAGAGCCTGATCGAATTGCTTTGCGGCCTCGGCATAATTGCTCAGGGCCATCAGCATGACTCCCTTCTTGTATAATGCATCCTTGTACAGCGGATCTACAGTAAGGGCGCCTTCGTACTTAGTCACAGCCTCTTGATACATCTCCTGCGTTTGCAGCAGATTTCCTTCCCTCAGCCAGTTTCCTTTGCTATTATCAAGTTCTGTGGCCTTGGCTGCGGCAATAGTGGCATTGGGGAGGTCTTTCAAAGCCGTATAGGCCTCCGTGATCCCCGACCAGGCGGCCGCCTTTTTGCTGTCTATCTGCAAAGCGGCATTGTAGGTGGCAAGAGATCCATTGTAGTCTTTGAGAACTCTCTGGGTGTCTCCCTTATGAATCCAGGCATCAATATATCTCGGGTCCTGGCTGAGAGCCTTTTCGAAATTGGCCAGTGCATCCGTGTAGTTCTTGGAGGCAACAAGCTTACTCCCCTTCCAGTCGAAATATTCCGTCTCTTCTGCCATGCATATGGCAGTCAATAGAAAAACGCATACTAATATGCCGAATATTTTCAAGACTATTCCTCCAGATTAGTTTTTTCCATGGCAAATCGCCCATGAAGATGATGCTATAACCAGTGGATTACGACTTTCACCACAAAGACGAATAAAAAAAACATATCCTGACTCGAATTGCAAAATTTTCTTTGTGAGGCCTTTGTGCTCTTTATGTCTTTGTGGTGGGTGTTGTAGTAAGCACTGATTCCAAATTTCTGCCAAATCTTTATTCAAAAGGGACTAAATCGAATACTCCGGTACGCTGGCGTTGCCTATGTTCTTCAAGGCCCGGGCAGCGTTCATGCGTACAATGCTATCGTTGTCATTGGCCATTGCCCGGATCAAGGGCTCCCGGGCACCGGCATCATCCATTTCCCCCAGCGCAAAGGCCGCATCGGCTCGCCGATCGCTCTCTACATTGGGGTCGCACAAAAGCTGGATGAAAGGCGGCACGGCAAGGCTTCTGTTAATCCCGGTCAGTGCCGTCACAGCCGCATGCCGGACCCGGCGATCTCCATTCTTAAAAGCCCAAATGAGCGGCTCTACGCACCTCTCCTCGCCTATTTGTCCCAGTGCCTCTGCCGCTGCCTCCTGGGTAATATTATCCGATTCATTCAGAGCCAGGATCAATGGCTCCGTCGCCGGCCTGCCTATTGCCGTCAGCGCTTTTATGGCTTCCCGTCGAACTTGTTCCTCGCCATCTCCCAGAATTCCAATCAACGGCACTATTGCCTGGCTGTCGTTAAGCTGCCCCAGGGCGGCTGCCGCCTCGGAGCGCACACCCGGCTCCCTGTCTTGCAGCGTCTCGATCAAAGGCAAAGCGGCCTTGACATCTGCCAGAATGCCCAGCGACTGCGCCGCCCCCATGCGCCTTTTTGGGTCGTCGTCCTTCAAGAGCGTTATAAGCAGGTCTGCTGCCCCTGCCCCCGCCGTGGATCGCAGAGCCCATCCTGCCTCCTCTCGGACGGTCTCATTGTTGTCTCCCAAAGTGGAAATAAGAGCATCTTTGGATCTGTTATCTCTGATCTGTCCCAGAGCCGCTGCCGCCCAATAGCGCACTGTGCTGTTATTGCTCGGCAGGGCAGAGGAAAGCGCTTCTGTGGCATTGGAATCATTTATCAGTCCCAGTGCCGCCGCCGCTTGCCACGTGACGGCATCGTCTTTGCTTTGCAGAGCTGCAGACAGTGGACCTATGGAAGGTCTTCCGATCTTCACCAGGGCTAAAGTCGCCCACTCCCGTACATTGCTGTTGTTGTCCTGCAAAGCCTTTATCAATGGATCTACCGCCCTTTCCTCACCTCTTTTTCCTAAAGCCCAGGCAGCCTCGCCTCTGATCTTGGCATCCTTGTGGGAGAGGTTTTGCAGTAGCTCTTCTGTGCCGGCTTTCTCTCTTGTCTGCCCGAAGGCCGGGCCGGCCAGAGCTATTATGAGCAGTACGATCAATGCATAGCCAAGAATACCATTCATCTTATATCCTCAAAAGAATATCCACAGCCTCTTTTTGTCTGCCCGTCGCCAGCAAGGCATGCATTTTATTGGTCAGGGCCGGCGACCATTTTGCATCAATCTGAAGAGCTCTGTCATATGCCGCAATTGCTCTCTTATAATCGCCCTGCATTTCCAGGGCCTGGCCCTTGGCATTATAGGCCGGCTTGTACTTGCCATCCATGGCTATGACCTGATCCAGCAGTTCAATGGCTTGATCTGTCTTGTTGGCGGAAAGCTCCGATAGCGCTTTTCTGTAAAGGGCATCCTTGTATTTCGCATCTATTGCTATGGCCCGGTCCAGGTCCAAAGTAGCGTTATCAAAATCTCCCTGCATCTGTTGCAGTGTCCCTTTTTTGAGCCAGTAGGCCTTGTTTTTGGGATCGAGTCGGGTAAGCTGTGTTGCCGCTGCCGTAGCATTGACATAGTCCTTCTTTTGAGTATATGAGTCGGCTAGTCCCGACCAGGCCGGAGCATTTTTGCTGTTTAGGCTAGTCGCTCGATTAAATGACCGGATGGAGGCGTTTAAATTACGCAGGGCTTTTTCAGCATCTCCTTTATGGTTCCAGGCATCTACATTTGAAGGATTTTGATCCAATGACTTATTAAAAAGGTCCCTGGCCTCACTGAGGTTTCCCGCGGAAACCAGCTTGCCTGCCAGATTATCATAGTAAATAGAGGCATCCTGGCAAGAGCTGCTCATGATGAGCATGCAAATAAAAAAGCAAGTGTGAATTGATTTCAAGACCGTCCCTTCATAAGGTTACAAATATCCTCATGGCCTCATCCGTCCTGCCCAGTGCCTGTAAGCTATGCATATTATTGATCCTGGGCTGGATCCACTGGGGGTCGATCCGGGAAGCATTTTCATAAGCGTCTCTTGCCGATGCATATTTGCCTTCCGCTTCAAAGATCAGCCCTTGGGCATTGTAGGCCGCTTTGTATTTCGGATCTATGGATAAAATCCTATTTAACAGGCTCATAGCCCCGTTGCTATTTCCCAGGGCCATCAGCGAGAGTGCCTTCCTGTATGATGCATCAATATAATTCGTATCTAAATTCAAGGCGCCCTCGTACTTTGCCATAGCCCTCTCATAATCGCCTTGCATCTGCAAGAGGTTTCCCTCTTTTTGCCAGTTCTCTTTCCGGTTCGGCTCAATTTCCGTCACTTTTGCGGCTGCCTCTGCGGCTTGTTGATAATTGTTCAGGGCGATATAGGCCTCAATCATCCCGGTCCAGGCCGCTTTTGTTTTGTTGTTTACTTGCAGGGCACCTTCATAGCTCTGCAAAGAGGCATTGTAGTTCAACATCGCCCTCTGGGCATCGCCCTTATGGAGCCAGGCATCTATGTAATTGGAATCCTGTTTTATGGCCCTATCAAAAAAGACTATGGACTCGGTGTAGTTCTTGGCTGCATATGATTTGAGCCCTTTCCAGTCATAGTAATCGGTCTCTTCAGCCAGGCACAGGGTGCACAATATTATAAGGCATAATGATATGACCACCATCAATATCTTCATATTAATCTTCCTAAATAATATATTTATAAAAATATATTGATATTTCTGATAAAGCTTCCGCTGCTTTGCCATCTCCTCTTATCATGATTCAATTCAGATGATGGCCACTCGTGCCGGGAAGGGGCCCCTTGGTTCTTGCCGCAGGTTCTTAAGTCTTTTTATTAAGTTAAATCTTCTATGGAATTTAAACGTTTTGTCCTGAATCTCGTCCGCTAATTTGAAGAAGATTGCCGTGATTGATTGAATCAATATGTCTGAGAAGTACGTTATAACCGGTGGCGCGGGTTTCATTGGCTCCAATCTGGCCGAGCGGCTCTCTAAAAGCAATGATGTGCTCGTCATCGATGATCTCTCCACCGGCAGGATGGAAAACCTGGGCCAACTGGATGTGAGATTTCTAAAGGGAAGCTTGACCGATCTGCTGCTCTTAAAGGATGCCTTTGCCGGCGCATCTTGCGTCTTTCATCAGGCGGCCATAGCCTCGGTCAAAAAGAGCGTGGAAGATCCCTTGCGCACTAATGCCGTGGGCATCGATGGGACTCTTAATGTGCTGATTGCGGCCAGGGATGCCGGAGTGCGCCGCGTGGTGCAGGCCTCCTCGGCGGCAGTCTACGGCAACTCACTGGAGCTTCCCAAAAAGGAGGATATGCTGGCCGAGCCAATGTCGCCTTATGCCGTCTCCAAGCTTGCCGCCGAGCACTATGCCCGCGTCTTCCAGCAGTTGTACGGCCTGAAGACCGTATCCCTGCGCTATTTCAATGTCTTTGGCCCCAAACAGGACCCCTCTTCCGAATATTCAGGAGTGATATCCCGGTTCATCTCCGCCCTTCAGAGTGATGAGCAGCCTGTGATCTACGGAGACGGGGAGCAGACTCGCGACTTCGTCTACGTGGCTGATGTAGTCTCGGCGAATATTCTCGCCAGCCGGGCTGTGCCCGGAGTTTATAACATCGCCTGTGCCGGGAGCATCAGCCTGAACACCCTGGTGAAGGTGATGGGCAAGATCCTGGCAAAAGAGGTCCGGCCCAGATATGAATCTGCCCGGGCAGGAGACATCAAGCACTCGCTGGCCGATATCAGCCGGGCGAAAGAGATGGGCTATTTTCCCAAATACGATCTCGAAGAGGCTCTCATTGAGACGATCCAATGGTTTGAAAATAATAAGAATGTGCTAGACTAGCAGCTCATAGACAGCTCTCGCCGGAACATTTAGGATTCGCGTGGTTATTTCTACGAATAGATCTTCCTGCTGCTTTCGATCCATGCCGAATTTGTCATCCAGAGCCAGTCTTTCCATCTCCAGTGCAATAAGCCTTGTCTGAACCTTGGCAATTTTATGGCGAACTCCCAGCTCCGCAATGAGATTCATGAAATAACCGATACTGCGCGGCTTTTCCGATGAAAGGTTCTTGACCAGGCCGCACTCAATACAATATGGGTGGGGTTTTAGTCCTCGTTCTCTGCCTTCAAAGTAGTAGGTCAGCCAGATCTTCTCTCTGCTGCCGGATATCTTGTGCTCGCAACCAGACATCTATTTGCTCCCTCTTCTCTAATTAGGATCAAGCATTAAAACTTTTTGCAGGATGGAAAAGAGCAGTGGCTCTGTCCTGAGGAGATGCTATGTTTCTACCAAATAACTCTTTTTCGCAAAAGATATGCTTAGTCTCTTTACTGTTCTTTTAATTGTTCCCGAGGGGCATTAGCAAAAAAAGAGAGTTAAAATAGTAAATTATTTTTATATAATTAAGTGGGGTGGGGCAAAGGATGGTGTGCAAGTTATTACTGCGCGAATGAGATGCGTGGGATATTCTCTAGGGACTTTTGGATTGGCCAGAGCGGACACAGGTCACCGGTCTCCTTTCCAAGGGCCTTGGCCATAATGGCACGGCGCATGATCTTGCCGGACAAGGGTCTTTGGGACATCCTTGACGAAGAGACCCCGGTCGGGGTAAGCGACTGGGCCCAGAACCTTCCTGACGTGGGTGGAGATCTCCTTCGCGAGCTCCGGAGACTCGGCAATGCCGTCCTTGAGAATGACGACGGCCACGATCTTCTCGCCCTTGACTTCATCGGGCTGGCCGACAACGGCTGCCTCGGCGACATTGGGGTAAGAAACGGCGGCGGAAGATCCAAAGACAAACGAAACCACTGTGAGGGGCCGAATCAGGCTTCTCTAATATTGCCTTTTATCTATATTTAGCCCGGACGGCCCGGCTCACGGGCGTCGCCCCAGGAACGCGGCTGGGGTCCGGCAAGGACCTGCACGTTCGATGGGCTGCCGGGCGCTGCTATCCATCGTCCGCAAGAATCGTCAAGCCGGAGACTGCCCCGAAACCTCAGCTAAAAAATCTCTGCGCGTCCTTCTCACTACATTTCCTGTAATTTATCTTCAGAGATGCCCTCAAGGTCTTCTCGATGCATCCATCCTTCACATATCAGTCGAGCAAAGACAAAGCGCAGGACAGAGTAACGATAGTCATACTTCTCATCGGTCTCCTCGCGCTTTTCTGTCAGATAGTCATGAAGTTTCCAAAGACCGGTCGAATCCTCGATCTCAGCCGCCATTTTGCGGACGTCTTCCAAGATGGCTTTGCACTCACGATTATAGGCGGCCTTGTAAGCGTGTCGTGCGATCTTCTTCTCGCTTTTTGACCATTCTTTCTCGTTTGGTATCATTTCTCGTTCCTCCTGCCCCAATCAAATCTCCTGCTTAAATACTTCCACCAGTGAGTCTTTGGCTTTCTTCATCACTTCCGTGGGACATGTTTTGTAGGCCCGCTGCAGAGGCTCTATTGCCCTCTCGTCTGCAATCTCTCCCAGGCTCCAGGCTGCCCAGGCCCGCATCTCCTCGTCCTCCCGTCCGAACATGATCTCCACCAGGGGCACCAGTGCTTTGTTATGCCCGATCTCGCCAAGCGTTGTGACGGCAGTGTAGCGAACCTGCCCGTCCTGGTCCTGCAAGGCCAGCAAAGCCAGATCGCAGGCATCTTCACCCTTTATCTTGCCCAGGGATTTTAGTGCTTCTGACCTGACGGCACTCTCGCTATCCTGCAAAGCCTGGGCCAGGCAGCTCAAGCTCTCATCGCAGGCCACCTCTCCCATGAAGGCTGCAGCTCTGCGCCGAACCTCCATCTCCTCATCTTGCAGCAGGCGTGCCACATCCTGCAGAGATTCCCGGTGCCCGATCTTGGCTAAACCCGTCACGGCCATGCCCCGGATCTCGGGCTCGGCATAGCCTAAAAGATCACGCAGAGCATCTGCCGCCCCCAGCGCACGCAGCGCTATTGCCGCCCGCAGACGCACATCTTTGGAGCTGTCGCGTTTCATGGCCAAAACCAGTGCAGGAATCGCATCCTGGCTCCTCACAGCTTCCAGGGCGGAGGCGCACCATTCGCGAACCACGTGATCGGGATCGCTCAGCATGGCCCGGCAGAGAGGCTCTACTCCTCTGAGGCTGCCGATCTTTCCCAAGATCCAGGCTGATTTATATCGCAGATCGGAGAACTCGCCCGTCTCCAGGGCAATGGCCGTCTGATCCACGGCGGCCTCCCTCAGATTCACCAGGGCCCATGCCGCCTTCTGGCGTTCGAAGTAGTCATCGCTCTTGCCGAGCATTTCGATCAGTTCACGAGCCTTATCCATGCTGATTGTTCAGGCCTGCCGTCATTTAAGCTTTATCGGTAAGAGGAATCCGAGAGACAGAATAGGATCGAGTCGTTGCTTTGCCATACCAAACCATGAAGAAACCTAAAAAAGTTTTTATAGAGTGCGGCCTTTCTCTAAAGATCCGCTCTTGGCATTCATTCATTTTCTGGTTCTGCATCCATACCTAAATCCATAGATGCTGCCAGATCGTCGATCAAAGGCCCAAGCTTCTCCTTCATCTCTGGCCTTAGTTCAATCATCTTGAAGAATATCAGCATCTTGCTCGACATGCAGATATCCTCAAGCTCGGCATTGATTCCTTCCAGGCTGTCGTTGATGGAGGCAAGCGTCTCAGCTATCTCTTCCATGGTTTCTTCTTTAGACATATGTCTTTCACCCTTGCCTCCCTTTGCCATTCAGGAAATAAATATAGTTGCTCCTCAAGAATCAGCTTGGCTTCAGATTCTATCTGCTATCTTTTCCTGGTGTCGTATGTGGATAACCCTGGGCCGGAAAATGAGAATAATCCAAGAAAGATCCAAGACAAAAAAAATAGTTGTTGGCGTGCCATAGGTACGTCAACCAAATTTTATTGTGGATACTGGGACAGCCCCATTTCAGAGGATTTGAAATCCCAGTTCGGTGGCTGCCAGCTATCGTACCTGGTGGTCTGCGGCTGACTGGAGGAGCCACTGATCACGACAGAAGCTTCGGCATCCACAGAAGCTGTGCTGCTTCCATCCAGGAGTGTGGCATCCACATGGGCCATGTTGGTGTAGCTGCCATCGTGCGACGCTCTGACTGTATAATCCATGGTCCTGAGCTCCATGGGACTGATATCCGGCAGCACCCATACGATCCTTCCATCCTCGGCCTCAGAAGGCGCCAGCGAAGCGCCGACAAATGTCATGCCCTCCGGCAGATAGTCGGTTATCGTAGCCGCCAGGGATCTGTTGCCCAGATTCTGGAAGGTCAGCCTGTAGATAACCAGAGCCGGATCTGAGACATCAACCTCAGCCGTTTTGATCAGCGATACCTGCGGTGAGCAGCAGGATAACCAGCTTCCCTGGATGGTCGAATACTTGGACGCGGTGAACCATTTGCCTTCATAGCCACCCATGACCATGACCCTGTTCACCAGGTCTTCAACATCATCCTGCGCCTTCAGATTCAGCAAGATGGTTATGGACTCGCTCATGGAGAGGTAGCCCACAATCCAGTTGGCGTAGTTGGAACGGACCTCACCGGGCCGCAGGGAAGAGTTGATGTACTCCGTATCAGGTGGGAAGAAGTCCTTGACGTTGAGCGGACCCATATCGCAATCGCCATCGTTCGTTATTGTTATGGCGTACATGGCAATAGAGGCATTCTCTCCATTGATCAAGGATTTATCCAGCCTGCCAACCATCTCCACGGTAAGGTGAGGCATATTGTACTTTGAAGGCCCTTTGAGATGGATGTTTCTCGAGATCTTATACTGGCCGATGTATCCTTCATCTATATTGATCTCATCGCCTGAACCCAAGGGGCTATTGCTGGCGTTTCCACTCAGCTTGATCCCTGCACCCCTGGATGGCGTGGCATTCTTCAGAATGGTTTTGAACTCTGCCTGCCCGGAGAAGTTCATCTCGCTCTTCAGACTGTATGCTCCCTTGACGGTGGTTTCTTTCTCCAGATAATTGGCGTTGGAGATTCTTTCGCCGAAGTAGCTCTGGAATAATTTGTCTGATCCAAGGCAAGTGGAGTATGAGAGCTGCCCACCTGTGGATGTGGAATTTGTGGACTTGGTCCAGACACCCTCATTCCACTTCGTGCTTGAGCCTGCCTGGAAGTTGGGCGAGTAGACATAGCTCGTCGGGAAATAAGTCGCCTTCAGATTCTTTGCCAGGAAGTTGTTGTAGGTCGTAATCACCTCATCGCTCTCGATGGAGCCGGAACCATATTCGTAAGACCTCTGCGTGTCTCTGACGCGCTTGTCGGAAGATGCCTGACCCTTACCGGATATAGAACTCGTTGAGATCACGCTCAGGCCATATTCATCGAAGCTCTCATTGACACGGAAATTGCCTGCAAGATCTTCACTGGACTCAAA
Organism: Methanothrix sp.; assembly: GCA_026394505.1. Taxonomy (GTDB): domain Archaea; phylum Halobacteriota; class Methanosarcinia; order Methanotrichales; family Methanotrichaceae; genus Methanothrix. The sequence continues at coordinate 5,367 of JAPKYC010000287.1, read as the reverse complement.
AGTAGGCTTGCCCTCCTTTTCCAGTAATCCATAGCCCTCAAAGATGGGGTTCTTCAGGTAGCCGAAATGGCCCTGGCCTGTGAACTCGGCCTCGGTCTTCAAAATCGATCCGTTCTTGTCGAGCATAAGGGAAACATTGCGTTCAAGCGACTGTGCATACCGGATGGAGTTCCTCATAGTGGACCCGGTCACAACGTTCCGGGCTCGCATGTCTTCCGTCCATCTGGATTTGTAGTCCACGGACCGCCCGTTGGGTAAAGCGAAGTTCGTTGGCGTATAATCTGCCGATAAGCTGCCTTGAAGTTGAATAGACTTGTTCTTCAACCTAACTTGAGCCAGTTCTTCGGCGAGATATGTGCCTGATCCATGCTCATGCTTTGTGAGATCAGTGCCCAGATCCTTCACGACAGTCACATTGGCAGAGGCCAGAGATTTTATGTTTCCGCTTGCCGATACATGAACTTGGTTTCTTATCACATAAGGCTGCAGAGTTGTATCGTATTTGTTGTAAACGTTGGCGTAGCCAGTTCCCTTGACACCCGAATCGCCCCTGTATTCCATATCCTGCTGCGGAACGCGAACCAGCAGGGTTATGGTAAAGCATTCGCCCGGAGCAAGGGCGTCAATATGCCAGATGCCATCGCCGACCGGCTCGGGATATGCCGCAAGAAACTCAACGTTTTTATCGAATACATCTCTCACCAGCACATCAGTTGCCGTTTCACCTCCGATATTGCAGACGCTGATCGTATAGGTTATGTTCTCTCCGCGGACGACTGTGCTGCTGGATGCGGTCTTTGTCACCCGGAGCTTCGGACCTGCTTCTTTATCAAGCTCGTCCTGAGCAGTGAAAGTACATACTCTGCCATAAACCGTTACATTGGCTTCGCAGGCATGACCATCGCACACCTCAACCGTGCCGCAGTAAGCATTGCTTTGCGGAGAATAGGTGAGTGGATAACTATTGGTTGTTCCATCCGGACAGACCACGGTCATCCGGGCATCGGTATTGCCCTGGCTGTAGGGAATAGTCGATCCGCCTTTGCCGATAAATTTGGCGCAGACACTGAGTGTGCTCCCTTCGCAGCTTCCGGTAGCGTCGATGGTGAAGCTGCACTGGAGCTGTGAGGCAATTTTTGAGAGTATCTGAGTAAGCGGAGATCCCATGTTATAAAGCTCGCCGCCTGTTTCCGTGACGACATTCTGCCAGGGATAACTCACGCCGGTGATAGCAAAGACCTTCACACCGTTGGAGTTCAGCGCGGATATGGTGCCGCCAAGGGTCTCTCCTTCCTGATTGCAGCAATGACCATCACCATGAGGAGGTGCATCGGTTATCAGTATGATCACCTTGCTGGCATCGCCGCGCCAGGGCTCCCCGGCTGTAGTGTGCAACAGAGCAGCAAGGCTTGACTCTTCATAATCATTACCGGAGCCTATTGAAAGCGAATTCACCCAGCTCTGAAAGATAGCTTTGTCGGCAGTGAGGCCGCCGGCGCCACCGGGGTAAAGCTTATACGGGAAATCCCCCTCCCAACCGCATACTCCGTTGCAGCCGGTCGAATAATCCCTGAACTCGGTTAGACCCAGGCGGTAATCTATGTCTGACGTTTCCAGAGCATCGGCAAAGCTGTTTACCGCAGATTTCATTTGGCCAATCAAGCCACCCATGCTCCCTGTTGTGTCGAAGACCACTACGATATCGACCTTCTTTTGCGAGGTGCAATCCATGTAATTTGCGAGTTCACTACAAGGGATAGGCTGGACCTGAGCCGCGGCGGGTGTCGCAATCATTGCGAGCAGCAATGCCGCAAGGCAGGTCTCAGCAATTATCCATCTCAACGATTTTCTTTTTTCAACCATAATACCCCTCCCTGACAAATGCATAGAGCATTTTACCCGGTAGTGTGCCGAGTTTTCCATAAAATTCTAGCCTCGTATCCACGCCCATTCACTCCTTTATCATAGATAAATACTTCCTACCGGTCAGCCATTTCTCGTTGATATGATCCCGCCCTATTCAGCTTATGATTGGTCCTGCATATTTCATGGTCTACCCTTTCCAGTCCCGCGGGCGCCTGCAAAAAATTGCCCGTCATGGTTTCTTTGCACGGATGTAGCTGCATCTCATGTCGGGAAAGGGTCTTATTAAAATTGCTAAATTCTCCGGTTGCTTCTCGGCAATAATGAATGCCTTGCCGTCGGGAAGATTCTCAATGAATCCTTTTACTTCATATCATTCTCAGGTACATCGGAAGTGCCAGCAGAATCGTAGGCAATCCCACCAGCAGCCAGACCATGCGGTTGCTGTCAAAGATCTTCTTGCCGTCCAGGGGGCCGAAGGGAAGCAGGTTGAAGGCCGCTAAAGTGAGGTTGATAATCAAGGCGAAGTTGGCCGCCTGAGCGGCAGTGCCGCTGGATGGGCCGGAGATCCCCACCAGAAAGAAGAATGCCGTTAATACGATGTTGGTCATGGGCCCGGCCAGGGATATCCAGAGCGTTTCCCTTTTTATCTCTTTCTTCAGCTCCTCCTGGCCGAAGGGGTCCTGCATATAGAACTCCTGTGGAGCATTGGGCTTGCTTATCATCACCGCACCAGGTGCGGCAAAGATGAATCCGACAAAGGACGCGGCTACGGCGATAATAAGCCCCATCCGGTTGGCCCTGTACTCAGCCCAGTAGCCAAAGTGCAGTGCTACGAACTTGTGTGCCATCTCGTGCAGCAAAAAGCCTGTGCCTACGCCCACCGTGATGATGAGAATCATCTCCAAACCGGGAATTCTCTTCCCGTTCATCAGCACAGAGAAGGCAACAACCAGCGCTACCAGCGATAAGAGCAGATCCCTCAGCTCGACGGAGCTGATGCGGCCAGCAAAGCTCATACAAAATGGTTGCACCTGCCGACTATATCTCTTTATCCATGAATTAGATAACCTATTACTACCATTAATACAAATAGCAGGGCCAGAAAGACGAGACCGTGCCAGGGTTGTATGGGTCCCCCCTCACCGGTATGTTTAGGTTTATGCTTCAGGATCTCTTCTGTGAACTTATCCTGCTGCTTCATAGCGTCACTCTTTTCCATCATATTTGATCTTCTCCAGGGCCTGTTCTATCTGTTTGTACACGAACTCTATATTTCCAGAGATTCATATTTATGCTTTATCACTATTCAGTTCAAAAACGCCCTGCTGGGTGGCGAAGGCATCTTCCTGGCCAGGCTGGAGAAATGTTGCCGCATTGAGACAATTTTTTGGCTGCGCATGATATCGATTGGCATAGTCCGACCACAGATAGGTTTATATAGAATCTCAACCCAACAACTTGTTGATGAAGCTAAGCATTACTGTCTACTGCATCACCTTGAAATCAGGTTTAGAACGGACATTTTTCTAGCTTGGCCTTGGCCTTAGACAATCCCTTTATTGATATAACCGCAAAAAGGGGAGGGCGCTATCGTCGTATAGTATTATTATTATGAAATTCGGAGGTGACTCGCTATGATGAATCGCACAATGAAACTGCTCCTGCTCTCGGACATATTCGTCCTGACAGGATTTGGGCTGATTCAGCCCATACTGGCCATTTACATTAACGATGGTGGCGTGACAGGAGGGACGATGCTCACCGCAGGCATGGCGAGCGCCATCTTCATGCTCACCAAGTCGTTGGTGCAACTGCCCTTTGGGCATTATGTGGACAGCCATGCCGGGAAAGAGAGGTGGCTGATCTTGGGAACGCTGCTCATGGCCAGCGTTCCCATAATCTACCTCTCGGCAAGCAGCATCTATCAGGTATACCTGGCAGAGGTGATTTATGGACTGGGCAGCGGCCTGGCCTACCCCACCTGGCTTGGCCTGTGGTCCGTGAATCTGGACCGGGGCAGAGAAAGCTTCCAGTGGTCCATTTACCACACCTCCACAGGCATGGGGACCGCGGCCACGGGCGCAGCCGGGGCAGCGGTGGCCAGCCAGATGGGCTTTTCCGCCACCTTCATATTAGCCGGGCTGCTCTGCATTGTGGGCTGCCTGGTCCTTTTGGTCCTGGAGCGCAGGGGTGCCAGGAAAGCAGAGGATTTGGGGGGTGAGGCCCGTTTCCGTAGAAGAGGGATGGGCTCTTTCCTATCCCGGCTGGGGGACCTCGGGCAGAAGGCCTCCAGCTCTTGCTGATTCTCCTGATAAAGCTGATATAACAAATGTGATGCAAAAGGAAAATGTGCTGATGGCCGGTTTTCTGGCCGCGATGTTTTTTTGCTGGGGGGCGGCTCTTGCCCAGGATTTCGCGCCCGAGACGGGAACCTTCATCAAAGCCGGCGAGATGAACGGCCTGTGCCGGCTTGACATCATCGATGACGGCAGCTACGAGCTTTACTTCAAGCAGGGTCAGAGCTGGAACGCCAGCACCGGCAAATTCGAGATCAATGCTACCGGTAGCCGCATGGAAGAGCCGCTCATCTTCGCGACCCAGAAGACCCCGGAAGGAGTCCGCTATACTTGGGGGCAGGTCACCCTGGAAGAGGTGCCGGATGGAAATGCGGTAGTGGTTCCTGTGAGCGAGGAGGATTTTCCGGTTTGAAGACCATCGAAAAGCAGTGAGAGGGGCATTTTGCCCCACTTTGCTCTCCAGTTTTTAAATATATTTATATTACACCAGGTCACAGACGAAGAACATCTTTCCCGTATCTCGCATGGCCTTGATGGGAATGCCAAGCTTCAGGGTCTCAATCTCCACATGCTGGGGATTAAATGGATCGGAGCCACCTACACCGGTTCCAATCTTGAATGAACCTGCCAGCTCGCCGGCGACCTGAGCGGAGGAGGCACCTGCCGTAACCAGGGGGGCAACACCGGCCATATCGCTAATGTCAGCGACTACAATCGGTTGGCCATTCACAGTGCTTAGATTCTGAGCGATACGACTTGCTGTGGTATTGTTCAGACTAGTGTTATTCAAAGTGGCATTAGCATTGGTCTCCTGAGCGGTCACGGCAAATGTTGCCGCCATTGCCAGAACCAGGATGCTTGCTAAATATATGAACTGCTTATTCATGTTTGTCCTCAGGCGGGAAAGATAGCTTAGGAGCATATCAAATTAACCATCCTTCCGCAAATGCGCTAGTGGATCAATTATGGGTTGGAATTTGTTTCTGCCAAAGGTCATAGCGTCATAACATGCGTCATCGGTTAAGGCGGAAATCAATAAGAGTGTGGCAAGAATTGTCCTTCTCTCATCGGGATTTCGCGTCTTCGCGTCTTCACGTGAACCGGGATCTCGCGCGAAGCTGCGAAGGGCGCAAAGAAGGCAACCATAATCGCACGCATTAGGCGACGACCAAATATTGCATCACGACCGCAAATGCAGATTTCG
>JAPKYC010000052.1 GCA_026394505.1 Methanothrix sp. | reverse complement strand
GTGAACTCTGTGTCTCTGTGGTGAAAACGTCGTTAGCCACTGGTTATAACCAATGGTTTACGGACTACCACCACAGAGACACAGAGCGCACGGAGGACTCACAGAGGACTCGATTATTCTATTACCCACGCGAAACAGCGAAGGAACCCTATTACTACTATTTACTCTTACTAATCAGCTTACAAATACTCTCGTAAGGCTCGCAGCGTCTCCAGGCTGGTGGCGAACTTGGGCTCCAATAGCGGCGTGCACTTCTCTAAAGCGGTCTCTCCTCCCACCAGCCGGATGGCAAAGGCGTAGCAGCTCTGCTCGCCGCATATCTTGCAGTCGGTCCTGGGCAGATATTTGTAGATCTCAGCGTGATCCACCTTGACCTTCTCTCTGGGAACAGGTGTAACGCCGCTGGCGATGGCTTTATTGATAGTCTCTTTCAGGCTTTCCAAAACTGCCCGGGCTTCGGCCTCGCTGCTGATCATGGTCATGGTCACGTTGCCTGTAGAGTAAAGGGTGATGAGGACATTGCCTTTCTGAATGATGAGGGCTCCGATCCTCTCCGAGTATCTGCCCCTGGGAAATAGTGGTTCCAAGAGCTTCAGGGCCCCGCCCAAATTCGGCTCCAGCCGGGCGATGATGCGAAACTTGGAGACATCGGCAATGCAGGGCAACAACTGCCGGATCTGTGTGATCTGCAGGGGCGCGGTCCCGGAAAGGTCCTTCCTGGCAACGACTGGCTTCTCGGCCTTGGTCTCCATGAAATTCTTGCCGAAATCGGTCAGGACGATTTCGCCCTCCTTGATGTCGGCAAGGCCCGCCTGTTGCAGCATTTGCAGGTGATAATCTAGCATGCTGGCTCCCGCCGCCTGCTCGACCTCAACTCTAGTTCTCTCCTTCTCAACCAGCATGGCCATTATCTTCCTTCTCGTGGCGTTGGCCATGGCGTTGCTCACGAGCTTAACGTCTGCCTGTCCTCCAACCATATTGTCCACCCCATTGGCAAATCAATTATTTTCTCTTAAGCCGTCCGGCTAAGTTGAGCATATCGGTAACTGCATCATCCGAGATCCTGTAGCGACACCATTTTCCCTCTTTTCTCTCTTTTACGAGGCCAGCGTCCTCAAGTAGAGAGAGATTATGGGATACAGAGGATTGCGGTCTTTTCAGAGCCAGCATTAGCTCACCAATGCAAAGCTCTCCTCCGCTCAGAAGTTTGAGAATCTTGAGGCGGGTTAGGTCTGCTAAAGCCTTGAAGACCTTCATCTCGGCAGTCAAATCCGCTTCTTCTATCCTTTTTGCCTGAGCGCATACCTGGAGACATCGCTCTCTGGCAATGCTTCTGTCACCATAAAACCGGACAAGAGTATTTTCTGCTTCGCAGCAAGCGCTATTGTCGCAGCAGGATTCTTTCTCTACTCCCGGCGGAGGTTGGGGCAATCTTTTGCGGAAAATCATTGGCAGTTCTTTATCCAGCATCAGCACAGCCTACCACGGTGATTTTTGATTTGACACGTGGACCAATCTATTTATTCATATATAAGGATTTCTGGATACGAATCTTTTAGCTAAGAAAGGTATTAATCTGTCCACCGCAAGCTCTACTCTCGTGTTGTGCGCCCAACGGAGTCGAATTCCACTGCTTGGGCGAGAACTGCAGGAGGCCACTTAGATATGCAACCACGGCTAAACATCATCACATTGGGAGTTCGAGATCTGGATAACGCGGTTAAATTTTATCGAGATGGCCTCGGATGGCCATTATCGAGCGCGAGTGCAGGTGACTTCGCGATATTTAAGCTGAGCACAGGCACAGCATTGGCCTTGTATCCTAGAAATTTGCTGGCCAAAGATGCCAATTTAAGGGACACTGGAGGTTTTGGCGGCATTACTCTTGCTCAAAATGTAGCAACTCGCGAAGAAGTGGACTTGGTTTTGTCTCAAGCCGTCAAATCCGGTGGCACTATTCTTAAGTCTGCCCGAAAAGCTGATTGGGGTGGCTATTCAGGATATTTCGCAGATCCAGATGGGCATCCATGGGAAGTGGCTTGGACCCCTCAATTTAGGCTTATGCAGGGGAACTTAGTTTTACCTGATTAAAAGCCCAACAATGGCATCCACCGGACGGGTTTCAGCCGCTGGTGATGCACGTTGTTAGCCGTCAATAGATAAAGAACGAGGTGTGAGTTGGACATGGACATCGTTATCCGCAATGAGATCAAGTCGGACATCAAAGCGATATCGGATATCACGATAGCAGCTTTTGATACTCTTCCAATTAGTAACCACACGGAACAGTTCATTATTGATGCACTGCGAGATGCGAACGTGCTTACCATCTCGATGGTGGCAGTTGCCGGGAAAAAGGTGGTAGGCCACATAGCTTTCTCGCCTGTGACTATTTCCGATGGTAGCCTCGGTTGGTATGGTCTCGGTCCCATCTCTGTCTTGCCGGAATTACAGAAGCAGGGTATCGGAAAATCCCTGATGCGGGAAGGCCTGTCCAAGTTAAGGTCATTGGGTGCAAAGGGCTGCATCCTCGTGGGAGATCCCGGCTACTACGAACGGTTGGGCTTCAGAAGTCTCCCGGACTTGGTTATTGAAGGCGTTCCGCAAGAGAACATTCTTGCATTGCCATTCGTTGAAAGCAAAACCAGCGGTACTGTGGTATTTCATGATGGCTTTGCTGCAACCGGCTAACATTTGTGACAAGGCGCTCTTGATGCCATGGATGTGAAGGGCTTCTCGTGCTGGTGACCTGTGCGATGATGTCACAACGAAACCGAAATACAGAGCTAGCCTCGTGGAGGTAGGCCATGTCTGAATCCAAAAGCACACTGAAACGTCCCAAGAACCCAATGCCCCTCTTCGTTCGAGACGCCCTTAACGAGCGCGCGCTAATGGACGCTTATCTTGCGCGTCCTCCCTACCAGCAAAACGACTATCTCGGCTGGATCGCTCGTGCAAAGCTTGAGGCCACGAAGATAAAGCGCCTCAACCAGATGCTTGACGAGCTAGAGGGCGGAAGGTTGTACATGAACATGACATGGAAACCCCGTTTGCAGCGAAGATAGCTTGTGAGAGGATAATGCCTTTATGAACGGCTAATTGTTCTTCGCGGCTTCGCGTGAGATTCAACAGGGTCCGGTTTCACGCGAAGGCGCGAAGCCGCGAAGTTAAAACATTGGTTTATTTCGGCCTCGCTGTACTACTAGCTGTCGCACATCGCTCGATACCCCGTAAAATACCTCTCCCTCATCCTCAGCGCCACATTTACCAGCCCAATCAAAACCGGCACCTCGATGAGCGGCCCGATCACGGCGGCAAAGGCCTCCTGGGAGGCGATGCCGAAGACGCCCACAGCCACAGCAATGGCCAGCTCGAAGTTGTTGCTGGCGGCGGTGAAGGACAGAGCAGCAGTGTTCTCGTAGTTCACTCCCAGCTTGTAAGCCATGAAGAAGCTGACAAAGAACATGAGCAGGAAGTAAATGGCCAGAGGCACGGCCACCCGCACCACATCCAGAGGAAGCTGTACGATGTAGTCCCCCTTCAGGGAGAACATCACCACAATGGTAAAGAGCAGGGCGATGAGGGTCAGGGGCGAGATTTTAGGTATGAAATCTCTCTCGTACCAGACTCTTCCTCGGGCCTTGATCAGGCTGAATCTGGTGATGATGCCGGCCAGGAAGGGTATGCCCAGATAGATGAAGACGCTCTCTGCAATCTGGGCGATCGTCACATTGACCAGCGTTCCCTCAGCTATGCCTAGAGCAGCCGGCAGCAGCGTGATAAAAACGTAAGCGTAAACGGAATAGAACAGCACCTGGAATATGGAGTTAAGCCCCACCAGGGCAGCGCAGTACTCGGTGCAGCCGCGGGCCAGCTCATTCCAGACGATGACCATGGCAATGCAGCGAGCCAGACCAATGAGGATTATGCCATACATGAGATGAGGATAATCTCGCAGAAAGATTACCGCCAGGGCAAACATCAGAATGGGACCGATGATCCAGTTCTGCACCAGGGAAAGGCTGAGAACCTTCCTATCCTGGAAAACCCTTCCCAGCTCTTCATACTTTACCTTTGCAAGGGGCGGATACATCATGAGAATGAGGCCGATGGCGATTGGTATTGATGTTGTGCCGATCTGCAGGCTTAAGATGAACCGGGTAATTCCCGGAGCATAGTAGCCCGCGGCCACACCGAGGAACATGGCTACAAAGATCCAGATAGTGAGGTAGCGAGATAAGAAATCCAGGCCCTTACTGACACCATTTGACATTTAACTCCTCCCTCCATTGATAAAATTAAATTATGTCGTGCCAAGCTTTGTATACTTCGATCCTACAGCATCTCCTCCGGCGGGAGTGGTACCAGTCGGCACGTCCGCGGCCTTGTGCGCCTTCCAGTCCTCCCAGGTGTAGAGGCTAGCCTCATATCCCATGAGCTGCAGGGCATACCAGACCAGAGCAGAACGGCTGTAATCATCGGAATAGACCACAATCGGCTTTTCTTTGTCCAGCCTGTCAAAAACTGTGCTCAAATCCGCCCCGGTTTTGATTTTATCCCCTTTGATCACATTGGATGGATCAAAGGCGATAGAACCGGGTATGCGACCCTTGCCAAACTCGACGAACGGCCGGACGTCTATGATCTGGGCCTGGCCGGACTTTACATACTCGTAATCAGCCATTACCTTTGGCTTGACCATCGGCCCATATTCCGTGCCCGGCAATATGTTCTCTGAAGTCTCTTCAGGCAGGCCCGCTGCCTTCCAGTCGGCCAGACTTCCATCCAGGAGCAATACGTCTTTCTGACCCAGGTAGCGCAGCACCAGGAAGGCAAATTCAGCCTCGCCAGAGCTCTCTTTTCCGGCGTAAAGAACGATGGAATCGTCTCTGGAGACACCGGCATCGCCCAAGACCTTGGCAAGTTCTTCATCTGTCTTGAGGTTGCCTTCGCCGTTAAGGAAATCTTTGCTGGGAATGTGAACGGCATTCTTAATGTGGGACGAGGCGTAGCTGTTTCCGTTAGACACGTCCATTACCACATCTGAGCTGGAAACGCTCTTCATAGCCTTGAAGATCGCACCATTAGGGAAGGATGCCACTCTATCGAACGGCTTTTGCGTGCCGTTTCCTGAATCTCCCGCAGAGCTATCGTGTTCGCTGCCTGAGTGAACGGGCTGGCCCGTGCCAAGCTCAGAGTTCAGGAAAGCACTGGGATCCCAGGTGCCCCCACTGCAACTGCAGCCTGCTTCCACCACAGGAGCAAAAGCTATCACGGAAAGCATCAGAATTCCAATTGTATTGAATTTTGTCATTGATTGTTGCCTCTCTCAGACTTTAGCTTCTTTCATCAGCTTCACTAAATTGAGCATCTCTATTACAGCGCCTTCGGACAGCCGGTATCTGGACCATCTTCCGTCCTTGCGCTCTTTGATGAGCCCGGCATCTTTGAGGATGGAGAGGTGGTGAGAAGTGCTGGATTGCGGTCGGTCCACGCCGATCATGATCTCGCAGACGCATAGCTCGCCTTCCCGCAGAAGCGACAGGATCTTGAGGCGACAGGGATCGGCCATGGCCTTGAATACTTCTGCCTCTACCTCAATGTCCTTCTCGTCCAGCTTGCTTGTAATGGAGCGCAGCTTATTGACTTTGCACTCGGCTTTGTCGGCATCTCCAATCAGCCGCGTCATCCTGCTGACAGCCTCTTTTGGAACACATGCCATGGAATGATCCTCTCTCAACAGCAACCGCAGCTCTTTTGAGCCAGGAGGTTATTTGCTTCTTGCTTCAAACAACCCTCGCATATCCTTATTCTGCCTCGCTCTTTGTGACTGACTATGAAGAGGGAATCTACTTCTCTATTGCATATTTCGCATTGAACTGGGCTCATTTTGCTCATTCACCTTTAACTTCTAAATTCCATGCATCTTGATCCGCCCCAACTGCAGGGCTTTCTGAACATCCATATCCAGCTATTTCGATATATAAGATTTTCCCGTCATAAAGCTAAATCAGAGTACGACATCTGTCTTTAATTAAATATAATGGCCCTATAAATCATAACGTCGAAAGACTTATATCCAATAATGTCGATGCTATCGGCATTGGGATTGAGTGTGGAAATGAATATCAAGCAACGTGGAGAGTGTATTCAATGGATAAAATATCATCTTTGATTGCGATCATCCTTCTGGCATCCGGCATCAATGCCATGGGTACTGAATATTCGGTCGGACCGGGAAATGATGACTGGTGGACCGCCTATCCTGATCAGTCATCGGGAGCTGGCGGCGATGTCAATCATCCATCCTGGATTTTAGATGCTCTGAAAAGCAAGCCGGTGCTTATCTATGTGCATAAGTCATGTGATTACTGTGTGCCCCAGACAGAGGCCGTGCAGAATATAACCAATGAATTCAATGGCAAGATCACATTTTTCGAGATAAGTGCGGAAGGCAGTGATTCCAGGTCCGAGGAAGCCATGCAGATCTATGATCCCAACGGCGGCACCATGTATGTGCCTCTGACCGTCATTGTAACTTTAGCTCCCAATTCCGAAGGTGAGGTAGTGCCGGTCTGGCACAGCACAGATGAGGTCACGGGCGATGGCTGGATCAAGAATTATGTGGGGGATGCCATAAGCCAATACGATGAGTTCGCCGCTGACTGGAATATGTGAAGGCAGAATGTCAATAAAATGTAAAAAATCTTCAATCACACTTTTTGCCATCTTAATTTCCATCTTCTTCATGTGCTCGTCCTCTGCCCTATCTCAGGAGGCAATAGCTCCTGATTTTCAGGCAGTGGACCAGAATGGAAAAGATATATCTCTAAGCAACCATCGGGGCGAAGCTGTCCTTTTGCACATCACAAACATTGAAAATCCCCTCTGTCGGGAGTGCGAGCATGCTCTAAACGCTCAGACCAGCCAGCTTTCCCTGCTTGCGAAGAAAGATCCAGGCATAAAAATCATAACTCTCAACGTACGGAAAAACCCCTACTCTAAAGACGGCCGGGCTTTAGCCGGCGCCTGGTGGAACATCAATGTAACCTGGCCTTGGATTGAGGATTTTGAGCCCTATCCCCTCACAGGCAAGTACATCGACTACTCCACACTGGAAGGCGGCTTTGCCAACCCTACCCTGATCTTGATCGATAAAGTTGGAAAGGTGGCCGGCCTCTACCATGTCTATCAGCTCGGTAAGGGAGAGATAGACGGCATAAAGAGCGCTGATACTTTGTACAGCGATCTGTCAGGCCTGGAGCGCGGTGAGGCCTCCGGGTTCAAGGGGGTCGCGTCCAGCAAAGGCGTAAACTACCTGGGCATGTTTGCCCTGGGAATTGTAACCTCCCTTTCTCCCTGCTCGGTAGCCCTGCTGCTGGCCATGTTCTCCTACGTCATGACCGCCCGCAGGAAGGAGGAGTACCTCAAAAAGTCCGCCTCGGCATCCAAGGAGGGCTTCATGATCGGTGTGGCCTTCACTTTAGGCATGGCCATGGTCTTCTTCGTGGTGGGGCTGTTCCTCTCCGACATCGGCGTATTCATTCGCCAGGCCCGCTTCTTCGATCTGGCCGCCGGGCTGCTGATGGTAATCCTGGGCATAGATATCATCAAGCCCATTGGTGAAATAATCGAGCCGGTGCGCTCGCGCTTCTCTTTGCGCCGGGCTCATTCCGATGCCATTCCCGGAGACTGTGCGGCTGAGAAGAAGGGCATCATGGAGAGACTGGTCCACTTCTCCATGGGCCTCTTCCAGTACTCGGCCTTCATCGGCGCTTTCACGTTGGGCGTCTTCTTTGCCCTTGGCTGGGCCCCCTGTGCCGTATCCCTGGTCTTTCCCGTGCTCATCTGGCTCATCTCCCAGGATGTAACGCCCCTGGCGGGGGGCCTGATGCTCTTCGTCTTCGGCGTCGGGCATGGCGTACCTGTGATTCCCATTGCTACGTTTTCCCGGGCAGTGGGCGGGCAGATCGGCGAGAAGTACATCTCGGCAGGCAAGTACGTCACCAAGGTCTTCGGGGTGGCGGTGATAGTGATCGGGCTGATCTATGCGGTGAGGTACCTGGGGTACCAGATGTGGTGAGGGGGGAAAATGGGGGAAGACCTTGGAACAAAGTCTTTAAAACTCCTATGTCTTGATCGCTCCTCTTTTGATCAGCAATGAAATTAGCATTTCCGCCGACATTGGACAGTCAATCAGATCATCGAACTCTTGAGATGATTCGATCCGGCGTGTTTTACGCTTGGGCATCAGCAGATTCTCCGCCCAATGCCGAGATCAGCTCTCTTCGAAGATCCAATGCGTCCTGGCTCAATTCATCAAGGCCGGCTTCAACATAGTCTTCCCATAGGATCTCAATTTCCTCGTTGATCTCTGCGATTGCAGCTTTCAAACTGGGGTCTTCAGCTCTTAAATGAAACCTATCATTTAATATAATATAATTATCA
>JAPKYC010000118.1 GCA_026394505.1 Methanothrix sp. | reverse complement strand
TGGCCTTGAATCTAATCGAATCGCCATCAGGACTGTAGCCCAGCACATGGAAGGTTCCCTTGATCAGAGTAAACGACATTCATATCACCAATGTACCTATTTTTAGTACTGAGTTATTATTAGAATTTAAATTTTCTTGTTAAGTAATAAAATATTGTGCGATGTATAAAACTCAGATAGTTTGTTTGGTACGAAAATGGCTCCTCGGCGTCTTTGTGTCTTTGTGGTTGAAACGTCGTTAGGCGCTGGTTATGATCAAATAGTTACGAACTACCACCACCGCAAGACACGAGAAGCGCACAGAGGGCTCACATAGTACTCTATTATTCTGCAAAGGTTTTTTGGCCTGGCAGGATTAAGGGAATACAAATGAATCCCAGCCTCGCCGTCTATCAGGGCATGTTGCGTGCCGGCATCAACTTCGCGACCTCTGTGCCCTGCGTCAACCTGCATGAGCTGCTCGCTCTGGTCGGCGCCGACCCGGATATCATCCACCTGCCAGTCACCCGCGAGGAGGAGGGCGTAGGAATTTGCGCAGGGGCCTGGATGGGCGGGCGGCGGCCCGCGCTGCTCATGCAAAACTCGGGCCTGGGAAACAGCATCAACGCCCTGGCCTCGCTGAATATCCTCTACGGCATTCCTCTGCTCATGATCATCAGCCACCGGGGGGGCAGGGGCGAGCCGGTTATTGGTCAGGTGCCTATGGGCCGGCTCACCGTGCCCCTGCTCGACGCCATGACCATCTCGCATTTTGAGCCCAGCCCGGCAGAGGCGGAGGAGACGGTGGCGGAAGCCTGGAGCCGCGCTTGCGCGAGCTGCCGCCCCGTAGCTGTGCTCCTGGATTTGGAGTTTTGGAGGGGATAATGTTGCGCATCGAAGCCATCGCCCTGGCGGCGCAGGCGGCGGAGGCACAAAATGCCCTGCTGATCTGCAACATCGGCTATCCCAGCCGGGAGCTCTTCTCGGTTAAAGATCGCCGGGAAAACTTCTACATGCTCGGCTCCATGGGCCTGGCCTCCTCCATCGGCCTGGGCCTGGCCCTGGCACGTCCGGAGAGAAAGGTGATGGTCCTGGACGGGGACGGCTCGGTGCTCATGAACCTGGGAACCCTGGCCACCATCGCTCATCATGCGCCTGAGAACTATCTACTGGTGATCCTGGACAACTGCTGCTACGGCTCCACCGGATCGCAGCCCACCTGCACTCATCTAGGCACTGACCTCTTCGCCCTGGCGAAAGCGGCCGGCGTCAAGAAGGTGAGCCTGGTCGAGCGGGCCGAGGACTTGGCTCTAGCCTTGCTCGGTCATGATGTAGTAATAATAGTAAAGGTCGAGGAGGGCAACGCCCCTGTTCCCATCATCAGCCTCTCGCCTGAAGATATCATCGTGAGGTTCATCCGATGCGCTCAACCGGTTCTGCCATCCGGAAAGAGCCGTTTATGATCCTTCTCTTCAGCTCCTCCGTTAGCTTTATGGCCCGCAGCCGGTCCGATTGGCGCAGCACCACGGGGATGCTCTTGACACTGCCCGCGGCAGTCTTTAGCCGGATGGCCCCCAGGCGGCAGGAGAAGACAGCCGATGGGCACACTGTGGCGCACAAGCCGCAATGAAAGCACAACGCTTCGCTCCGGCTGACCTGGCATTCTTCGCTCCTCACCGCCCCCATGGGGCACGCCTCCACCACAGGACAAGGGGTGCAGCCCGTGCAGTTATCCGGGTCGAACTCTACCAACAGGTCCGCATCCGTCCAGACATCGCCGTAGTCGGCCTGGCCGATGACCGTCCTGCTGTTGACATCGTTCACAGGCATGGCAATATCTCTGTCTGGTCTCGCCATCTCCGCTAAAATAGTCTTGCTGATTACGGGTATGGGAACGGCCCAGGAGCAGATGCACTCCGGACCGGCAGAGGTGACAAAGCCGCCCATCTGCTCCGCCGCCATTTGGTGCATATCGGCAAAGCCGGACAGATTGGGCCGCTCTTTGCTGCTGCGGGTGCCTGTGCCCATAACGAAGCCCTCGGCGCCGTTCATGAGAATGCGTGTTCCCATGCCTATGCTCTCCAAAAAAGGATCATTTTTTAGAGGGTTTATCTGGCCACAGCCGGAGAAGGTCGCCTCCCTGCAGCGGGGCAGAAAGCCGCGCGAGTGAAATATGGTATTGACCGATTCCTTTCCTGCATTGACGAAGGCCGAGTAGTTCTTGAAGGCATGGCGCGATCCAAAGAGCCGGGCATGGGGCATCTCATCCAGTCCGACATCGGCCTGCAGGGTGCGTCCCTCGTCAGTCTCCACCTCAATATTGGCCTTCTTTCTCTCCACCAGATCGCGAAAGAGATGGCCGCCCCCGTAATTGGGCCGGTCTCGGCTGTGGGCCGTTCCAAATACTACAAGGTCTAAGACGCCCAGGTTCTCGTTGGGGCAGGGCCCGACCTGTGCGGCTATGCCGTTGATCCATACCCTCTTGGCCCGGAGAAATGATGCCGGCCCGGCCACGGGAAAAGAGAGGACAGCGTAGGTGCCGCTCATCACCGCGCGGGTGGCGGTAGTGACAACATCGACCTCGGAAAGCCTTGAGCTTTCTCCGGACTCAACCAGCTCGGCGACTTCCTCCGCCGTGATAACAACGGCCTCGCCCCGCTCAACCTTTTCCAATATCTCAGAATATGATCCAACCATTACAATCTGCGGCTCCTTGCATAATGAATAAATTTAAGTCCTCTGTGAGTCCTCCGTGCACTCTGTGTCTCTGTGGTGGTAGTCCGTAACCATTTGGTTATATCCAGTGGCTGACGACTATTCTACCACAGAAGGCACGACAATTCACAGAGAATGCTATAAATCGGAGAGTCCATAGTACCCCACGTTTGGCCACTGGTAGTAGCGAAGAGCCCAATACTCTGCCACTATTATGACGCCTAACCTGGGCTCCGATCAAATCCATGCTAGCCAAACCTATGCATGTCAAACCACTTTCCTCGAATTCTGGCTCCCTGCAAGGGCATTGCTCTATTTCTAGAAAGGCTTTTCGCACTTCGTCAGCACCTATTAATACTATTGTAGGATTTTTTCTGCATATTATCCGCTCTGAGAAAATAATGCCTTATGGCGGGAAACTGCTTTATACCGCTCATTCTCTGAAATGGGCAAAGTCGCAACTTAGGTGATTGCATTTGAAGAAATTCATAATTATGGCCATTCTGGCGGCGGTGGTAGTGATGTCGCTGGGCTGCATCTCGGCTCCGGAGAAGAAGGAGAATGCCTCCGCCCAAGAGAATATATCCGGCAAGATTTCTACCCTGCGCATCGGGTACCAGCCCAGTACCCATCAGATTGCAGAGATGGTCGCTTCCGAAAAGGGCTGGTGGGCCGAAGACTTGCGTCCTTTCGGCATAACCGACATAAAGGAATTTGAGTTCCCCACAGGAGTTCCGGAGATGCAAGCCATGGTCGCCGGAGAGCTGGATATGGCTTATGTGGGAACCGCTCCGCCCATTTCAGCCATATCAGCGGGACTGCCGGCCAAGATCGTGGCTGCGGTCAACATCAACGGCTCCGATTTGGTCCTGAGATCGGATCTGGTCTACAATGGACCCGCTTCGCTAGCAGGCCTTTCCATTGGCACATTCCCGCCCGGATCGATTCAGGACACCGTCATGAAGAAATGGCTCATGGACAACGGTGTGAATGTTTCCCAGGTCGATATCAAAGCCATGGACCCGGGACCGGCTATCAGTGCTCTGTCCGCAAGCAAGATAGATGGTGTCTTCCTGCCGCATCCATCGCCATCCATAATTGAGCTGAAAGGCAAGGGCAAACATGCAGTAGCCTCGGGCGAGATGTGGCCGAACCACGCCTGCTGCAGCCTGGTGGTCACAGACAAGCTCATCAAAGAGCAACCTGAGCTGGTAGAGCAGATCATCAAGACCCATATCAAGGCGACCGACTACATCAATGCTCATCCTGATGAGGCCGCACAGATATACGCCAAGAAGACCAAAGCGAACCTCACGGAAATTGAGTATTCCGTAAAGAACTGGGATGGCAAGTGGGTCAGCGATCCTAATGTTCAGATACCATCGACCGTCGAGTATGCAAAAGTCGACTACGAGATGAAGTATACCAAGAGGGAGCTGACCGAGAAGGATCTCTTCGATACCAGTCTCTATGAGAAGGTGTTGGGCGCTGAAAAAAGTCAGTAGGACCTAAAATATCCTGAGAAATCAGGGCATTTCCGTCCTTTCTATTTTTGGATTAATAGCAATCTGGGAGAGTGCTGCCTTTCTGG
Source organism: Methanothrix sp. (assembly GCA_026394505.1). Classification (GTDB taxonomy): domain Archaea; phylum Halobacteriota; class Methanosarcinia; order Methanotrichales; family Methanotrichaceae; genus Methanothrix. The sequence goes on along the minus strand of JAPKYC010000118.1, from coordinate 1,148 downwards.
TCAATGACCAATTGACTTTGCCCAGTTTTTTACAGGTTGTTGCCGCTTTTATGGAAAACTGGTGGTCGATTCTCACCGAGGATCTGCCGGTCAGCTCTCTTCATTTCGCCATCGGCATGGCTGGTGGGTTGTTAATTGCTCTGCCCATTGGTATGATCATGGGATGGTTCAAGCTTTTTGACAATATTTTGGACCCCATTGTGGAGATATTGCGTCCCATACCCCCCCTGGCCTGGATTCCCTTTGCCATCATCTGGTTTGGCATAACCAACATCGCAGCAGGTTTTATTATCTTCATAGGAGCGGTGTTTCCCATCTTGATCAACACCTATCTGGGTTTTAAGAGCCTGCCCCGGGTGTATGTCGAATCGGCAAAAGTTTTGGGTGCAACTGAAGATATCGATCTTATCAGGTATGTCGCCCTGCCTTTCGCCCTGCCCTCCATTGCCGCCGGCATAAGGATTGCCATGGGAATTGCCTGGATGTGTCTTGTGGCCGCCGAGATGTTCGGGGTGAGCAAGAATGGTCTCGGATTCAAGATATGGGACTCTTACGGCCATTACCGCATGGATGAGGTATTCATGTACATGATTGTGCTGGGTCTGCTGGGCCTGGCCATCGATCGCACCTTCCGCTATGTAGTAGAGGAAAGGATGCTAAAGTGGCGCGTGGGACTCACGCAATAAGTGCAAAGCCTTAATAAGATATATTCTGAGGATTGGTCATGAAGAGAAATATCAAGGTTGAACGCCTCAATCAAAGACCGTTGGAGCAGCAGGAGATAGAGCTGGTAGAGCGCAAGGGCATTGGACACCCGGACAGCGTGGCGGACGGCCTCGCTGAGTCCATCAGCCGGGCCCTTTGCCGGGAATACCTTGATAGATTTGGAGCGGTTCTGCATCACAACACCGACAAGACGCAGATTGTAGCAGGGAGGTCCAAGCCCGCTTTTGGAGGCGGCGAGGTCATCTGCCCGCTTTACATTCTTCTCACGGGCCGTGCCACCAGGGTCTTCAAGGAAGTGGAGATTCCGGTGGACACCATCGCCATCAAGGCCGGGAGAAAGCTCTTGAGCGAGTCGCTCTCCAACCTGGACGTCAACAATCACGTCATCCTTGATGCCAAGATCGGCATGGGCTCATCCGATC
>JAPKYC010000206.1 GCA_026394505.1 Methanothrix sp. | reverse complement strand
CTGTGTAAATATCGGCAATACGACCCAGTACAACATGAGGCTCTCCCGGGAACTGAGGCCCAAAACCGATGAGCTGGCCGTCGGCCCACTCTCGTGGGAAGTCATCGAGCCGCTGAAGAGAATACATGTAGCTCTCGGTGAGAACGACAAGGGCATCAGCTATGACCTGGAGTTTATAGGCAGGATGCCGGCCCACGAGGAAATTCCCCAGCTCCGCCGCGATAAGGGGCGCATATTCATGAACACCTGCCGCATGGCGCAGCTTGGCACAGCTAAAGGCTGGATTAAAGTGGATGGCAAGAAACACGAGGTCGACGAGAAATCCTGGCGCGCCCAGCGCGACCACTCGTGGGGCATACGCATGGGCGTTGGCGCTCCCGAGTCGGGCGTGCAGTCGCCTGACATATCCTTCTTTGCCAATCTGATGATCAACTGGCTTACCGCTCAGTTCGAAGACTGGGGCGTCACCTACTATCTTATCGAGAAATCGGACGGAAAGATCGAATACCTCTCCGGCGCAGTAATGTATGGCTTCGGCAAGGACAGGGAAGAAATGCGAATAGTGAAGGTGGACCACGACTTCCAGTACCATCCCAACAGCGGCAGGATGAAGTCCGGCAATGTTGTGCTGCATACAGCCGACGGCAAAAAGGTGGAGATTTCCATGCAGCAGATGACAACGATGTACCTCATGGGCGGCGGCTACATCGGCTACAACGGCTTCTACCACGGCATCTGGAAGGCTCCCTACTGGACCGACGGGGAGCAGTGGAACGTGGCCGACTCAAAAGTAGCGAACCAGGTACACGGCCTTGATGACACGGTATGCCAGTACAGGAGCGGGAAAGAGATCGGATACGGCATCATCGAGAACTTCATCCTCGGTTCATTCCCTAAATACGGATTCTAGTAGTAGGGGCGATTCATGAATCGCCCTCTGGATTGCCTGATCAAGTCAGGCAATGACGAGTTAGTAAGAGGTGTCCTTCCGGTACCGGAAGGACCGGGGGAAATGGGGGTGTCCCCCATCCTTCATTAACCTCCCCCATGATTGGGGGAACGAGGGTTGATAATCCTTGATCAGGGTTTTTAACAGAGGAATAAATATGATTAGGAGACAGCTATGTTCGATCGGCATATAGACACGGCGAAGATGCAATCCAATCTGCAGAAATGGCTGCAGGGCAAAATGCCCCAAGCTAAAGAGCTGACGATCTCCCCATTGAAAAGAGCAAGCGCGGGATTCGCCAACGAAACCTTTTTCTTCGATATGAGATGGAAGGAAGGCGGCAAAAGCAAAACGGAGAAGCTGGTGCTGCGCTGGCAGCCGCAGGACTACCCCGTCTTCCTGGACTACGACCTGGCAATGCAGTTTCACACTATCGAACGATTGCAGAAATCAGGTATACCTGTAGCTAAGACCTACTGGCTTGAAATGGATGCATCCATCCTCGACAGCCCCTTTTATGTCATGGGTTACATACCCGGGAAGGCTGCCTGCGAGGTGCCCCCCTACCACTCCGCCGGGCTCTGCGTCGAAATCACCCCGGAGCAGAGGGCCAAGCTGTGGTGGGGCTGCCTGGAAATGATGGCCAAAATCCACAAGCTGAACTGGAAGAAATTCGATTTCTCCTGCATGGGCATACCCAGGGGAGGCACCGATGCGCTGGACCGACAGCTGGATTACTACGAAAGATATCTGAACTGGGTACGCAAGGAGCCGCAGCCGATTCTGGACAAGGCGCTGGAGTGGCTCAAGGAGAAACGTTTCGCCCCCAAGCGCGTGACGCTGTGCTGGGGCGACTGCCGCCTTCCTAACTTGCTCTATGACGATAAACTGAACGTGGTCGCCGTCTTTGACTGGGAGATGGCCTCTATATGCGATCCCGTGTCCGACCTGGCGTGGTTCTTCTTCCTGGATTGGCAGCTCAGCGTGGGCTACGGCATCCCGCGACTCGAGGGCTTCCCCGACAAGAAAGAAACTATAGAACGCTATGAGAAGCTGACCGGGTGG
>JAPKYC010000147.1 GCA_026394505.1 Methanothrix sp. | reverse complement strand
TTGGGATAAGTTCCTTCGGCAGCTAGAGCACGACCTGGACATGGAGGAGTTTGAAGCTTACCTGGACAAGCAGGAGGACGACCGGATGGTCGTTCTGGTCTTCGGCATTGAGAAGGAAGTCCTCGATAGCGTCCAGAAGGGACTCCTGGCCGGGATGTTTGGCCTAACTCTGGCCCCTTGGATTAAGCAGGCAGCGGAGAAGATCTTCAATTCCTACCTCTCCCAAGCCGGGAAGATCATCATCAGCAAGGCTTTCAACGATGGCCGCCGCGATGAAGCCGGACAGATGGGTCAACCTCCTGGAGGAGTACCGGGCGTACAGCCTGGAGCTGGGGAGCCAGGTGTACCGGGGGGAGTGCCAGGCGCTCCAGAACCCGGCCAAGGAGAGCCGACTGTTCCGGGAGCGCCTGAACTGGCCGCGATTGCCGCGCAGTGGTCGGCTATCTTGGATGACAAAATGTGTTTTGTAAAAGGGACTGAGATAACTACAAGAGCGGGATCGAGAAACATTGAAGATGTAAAAATTGGGGAATATGTATTGACGAGGAATGGCTACAAAAAAGTAAAATACACTTCTGAAAGAATCTATCGGGGGAACATAGTTACAGTCTGTTTCGGTGGCAGATCAATCACTTGCACGGAAGACCATCCCTTTTTTGTCAGAGGGAAGGGATGGGTTGAAGCAAAGAGATTGTTGGTTGGTGATCAACTCATCAATGCTCGTTTTTATAAATTCTTTAGCAGCATCCTCGAAATTTACTATAAACTCAGGAACTCTAATGAGATGGATTCCGTGTTTCATAAGATATTCATTCTTCCTTTTGTCTCTATTTTTATCAGAATGCCAATATGTGCCATCGGCCTCGATAGCAATTTTGTTTTTGGGAATGTAAAAATCAATAGAATACCTACCAATGTTGCATTCCTGAATAAATTTAACATTCAATTTGCAGAGAATGTTCTTCACTTTAACTTCAAGAGTGGTTTCTCCGCTATATTTCCTATAGCAGGAAATGCTGCAAAATCTTCTTACAGAGGCTTCACCGGGTGTTTCTCTGAAACTAACCCCACAGTTCAAACAAGTAACAAAAATGGGTGGCCTGTAACAATTTTCAGAACAGTATTTACGAGAATCTCCGGCTCTGTGGAGAAATTGTTTTCCACAACGAAGGCAATCTGTATAAATTATTGGAGACACTCTGCATTCCCAACTGCAAAAGGTATAGCGACTCGCATTAGACCGTGGAACTTGAAATTCTTTATTGCAACCGGGACATATCTTAGAAACGTGTTTGTTCTTATCTCTACAAGCAATGTTGCAATATGTCTGAGAGGCTCTGTTTTTGGTTTCCTTGGGAGAATATATCAATTTGCCACAAGTCTTACATGGGATGTATTCGCCCTTCTTGGTGGCAAGATGATAGCAAGTTCTAGAGCAATACTTGGCTTGATGGGCATAACCAGGACTGCATCTTCTGCTTATAAATTCCTTGCCACAACGTTCGCAAGTTGCTTTGTGAACTGTTCTCATAGAGTAAATTATATCAAATCTAATCAAGAACGACAAGGGATAAACGTTTATAACCTTGCAGTAGAAGACAAGCATGAATACTTTGCCAATGGAGTGCTGGTTCACAATTGTCCCTACTGTTCCCTCTTGGATGGCCAGGTGATCTACCTGACCAATCCTGATTATGAGCGATACATCCCTGGCCAGATTCATCAGGACATTCTGGGATGGGACCCTCGCAGCGTTTGCCGGTGCATCTGGGTCTACATCTTCAAGATGCCGGACGAGGATCTGCCCGAGGAGACTTGGACCGGGCTCCCGGATTACGAGATGACCGATCACGGGCAGGAAATTAACGAGTTTGAGGAGGTTGAAGATGAGCAATTATTCAAAATCCCAGGCCGGGAAGATGGGGGCCGCAGCACGAGCTGGGAAGGAGGTGATCCGGGCGGAACCTCTGGGATTCAAGATGGCGGTGATCAAGCACCCGGGAGGGATGGAACCCCTGATCGCCGACACGCCGAAAGGAGCAATCAACCATGCCATACCTAAAAAATGAAGATCTGCCGCCTCTCCTAGCGAATTTCATTGCCGATGAGAAAGGCAAGACGATCTTCCGCAGTGCATTCAACGCCGCGATGCTTAAGAACCAACCGGAGGAGAATGCTTTCAAGATCGCCTGGTCTGCCCTTGAGGCGGCCGGGTACAAGAAAGACGCCCAGGGGATCTGGCGCGAAGAGGTCCAACAGACTGACGTTGATAGTCAGGTCGTCCTTGAGTTCGCCAAGCAACTCGGCGACTT
>JAPKYC010000231.1 GCA_026394505.1 Methanothrix sp. | reverse complement strand
TGACATAATGCTCTGCAGGGACGCCTCGACGAAAAGTTTAGAAGAGCTAAAGAAAGGCGCAACCGTAGGCACCTCCAGCATGCGGCGCACGGCGCAGCTACGCCGGGCCAGGCCTGATCTGCAGATAATATGCTTGCGGGGAAATCTGCAGACGAGGCTGCGCAAACTGGATCAAGGGGACTACGATGCCATAGTCCTGGCCAAGGCCGGTCTGGAGAGGATGGGACTGGAGACGGATTATGTGCCGCTGGATGGGGAGAGGTTCGTTCCCTCCGCCAACCAGGGAACGATAATAGTGGTAGCCAGGAAGGGATCAAAGGCCGAATTTTATTCCCGATCGCTGGATGATGCGCCCAGCAGAGCTGAGACCATGATCGAGCGCAAGATACTGGAAACGGTGGGAGGCGGCTGTGTGGTGCCCATGGCCGTGCACGCCATTGTTTCCAACGGCCAGGCACGTGTCCTGGCCGAGGTCCTCTCCCTAGACGGCAAGAGGTTTGTGCGATTGGATGAAAATATCTCTTTGCAAGAAGATCCCCTGGTCGGGGCAGAGGATATGGGGATTAGGCTCATGAAGATGGGTGGAAGAGAGCTGGTAGACGAGGCGGTGAAGGAATTTGGCACGCGGTAAGGTTTATCTGGTGGGAGCCGGCCCTGGTGACCCCGAGCTTATGACCCTGAAGGCGAAAAGGCTGCTAGGCCTTGCGGATGTGGTCTTATTCGACCGGCTGCTTGACCCCAGGATGCTGGAAGGAATTAAAGCGGAATTGATCGATGTGGGCAAGAACGCCGGCCGGCACAAGCTGACGCAGGAGGGCATCAACCAACTGCTCATCGAGAAGGCGAAAACAGGAGCTGTGGTGGTACGGCTGAAGGGCGGAGATCCCTACCTATTTGGCCGGGGCGGAGAGGAGGCCTTGGCCTTGCAGGAAAAAGGCATACCATTTGAGGTTGTGCCCGGTGTGACCTCCTCCATTGCTGCTCCCGAGCTGGCCGGAATTCCCGTGACCCACCGGGGTGTGGCCTCTTCGCTTATCATTGTGACCGGCCATGAGGAGCCGGGAAAAGAGACACCACTGGACTGGGCGGCCATTGCCGCCCTGGGCGGAACTCTGGTTGTGCTGATGGGCGTCTCCCGCCTGGAGCAGAATGTGGCGGCCTTGATTGAGGCCGGGAAATCTCCCCAAACTCCGGCGGCCATGGTAGAAAAGGGAGGCTGGCCGGAGCAGAGGATGATCACAGCAACGCTGGCCGATATCGCCGAGAAGGCCAAAGAGGCAAGGATCGAGTCGCCGGCCATTCTGGTAGTAGGCGAGGTGGTCCTGCTGGCGAAGAAGCTGGGGAAAAAAAATATCGCCATTCTTCGGCCTGCCGCTCAGCAGAAGGAGTCGGCGGCCCTGGCAGAGCGCTACGGCTTCGCACCCATCCAGGCTCCAACAATCGCTCTGGCGGAAAAGCCTCTGCCCGAAGATCTGCTGGAGAGGCTGAGAAGAGCAGAATGCGTGGCTTTTACCAGCGCCAACGGAGTAAAGATGGCATTGCAGAGCCCGGCCATCCGGAAAACGTTGGCCGAGAAGATGATCGTGGCCATTGGGCCCAAGACCGCCCTGGCAATGGCAGAGCAGGGGCTGAATGCAGCGGTGCCGGAGGAGTACAGCTCGGCGGGAATGGAGAAGATGCTGCGAGGAAAATGCCGGAGCATTCTCTTCTTACGCAGCGCTCAGGGAAGCCGATACCTCTCGGAGGGGTTAAAGGCGGCGGGGCTCTTTGTAGATGACATTGCCCTTTACGAGGTTGTGCCCTCCGGGGACACCAGGCTGGACGAACTGATAAAGAGGGCGAAAAGCGTGCACATCTTTGCCTTCACCAGCTCCTCCACCGCCCGCTATCTGATAGAGAGAGCCAAAGCGATGGGGCTGGAAAAGGAACTGCGTGAGGCGCTCGCCGCCGGCACGGTGGCAGCCATTGGAAAGCCTACGGCCGAAGAGTTGGCCCGGCTGGGCGTGGAAGTGAACGCCATGCCGGACAAATTCACCTTTGAGGCAATGCTTGCCGTTTTGCAGGAGAAGACAGGATAAAATGATAATATTTTCCAAAGCCCTGGCGGATCAGGCCACGGTTTGGGAGGCGCTGCGCGCTTCTGAGTCGTGCCAGAATCTGCCGCCGGATTTGCTCAGGTTCTCGGCCCAGAAGAGGCCGGTCGTGATGTGGAATTTGACAGCGCACTGCAACCTGGCCTGCCGGCACTGCTACATGGATGCCAGCCGCGAGGCGCGAGAGGAAATGTCACTGGAAGAGGGCATAGGCCTGGTGGATGAACTGGCCGATCTGTTGGTGCCCATCCTCATCTTCACCGGCGGCGAGCCTCTTCTCAGCCGCAATTTCTATGCCCTGGCCTTCCATGCCCGCGAGGTGGGCCTGAGGACTGTCATATCCACCAATGGAACCCTGATTACCCCGAAGGTAGCCAGGCTCCTGGCGGAGGCCCAGATCAGATATGTGGGGGTGAGTTTGGACTCCGCTTCTGCGCAGAGCCACGACGCCTTCCGGGGCGTGGCCGGAGCACATGCCCGGGCCTTGCAGGGCCTCAAGAACGCTCGCGATGCCGGCCTGAAGACGGGGCTACGCATCACGCTCACCCGCGACAACTGGCAGGATGTTCCGGCTCTGCTCAGCCTGGCAGTGCAAGAGAATATCCCCCGATTCTGTCTCTACCATCTTGTCCCTACGGGCCGGGGAGCGGGCATGGCCGACAGGGACGTCACGCCCGAACAGCGGCGCAGCGTTATCCGTCTGCTGGCCGAGGCGGCAGAGGAGTTGAAAGGAGAGAACATCGAAATTTTAACAACGGACTCGCCCATGGATGGAGCCTATCTGCTGGAGCTGTTGAAGGACGATCCCCGACGCGAGAATGTGCATAAGCTGCTCACCAATGCCGGCGGCTGCTCCACAGGAGTAACTGCGGAAGGTGCGAATACCTGGATCTGTGCGGTGGATGCCGCCAGAAGGCCTATTACTATCATGGAGACATATTGGCAGAGGATCCCACCTGCATTCTGGAGCAGAAGAGCCTCTGAACATCTTTATTTGTATTGTCCACCGGAAGGTATAATTAATATCAGAGGCAAGAATGAATGGAGGCTGGCAAAATGACACACCACGAAAAAAAGGTAGTAGAGAAGAAGGAAGAGCCGGAAGCAAAAGTTGAGCCCATCAAACTCGGTGACAAGAGAGGCGGCAAAAAGAAGAGTCTGCTCGATACCTGCGAGTAAAAGCATTGGATTATTGCCAAATTTTTTGTCGAAATGACTGTGCGCTCCAGGCCACACAGGCCACCTCCGTGATCGGGCCGATGACGGCTCCGGCGGCGGCCACGAAGTGTACTTGCTTTGGCCTTCATTTGCTTTCCATATTCTTCTTGGCCTTTGGCCTCACCTGTACCCTGCTCCTCGTTTTCAGGTATTCGGCCATCTGCGGCTTTGTCGCTCCCATCGACCAGAGGTGTGAGCCGTTCAGGCAGAACTGGGGCTGGTACTGATATTGATTGCCCGGCACTATAAATGGATCGGCAGGCGTGAGCTGGGAGGGGACGGCATCCAGGGTGGACTCCAGGAGACACCACCTGCCGGACTCATTCTGATAGACCACCCAGGCATGGCCATAGGCTCCGTCCGGGGTGGAGATCCTGCCCAAAACCACGCGCACGCAGTGTTCGGAGATGCCGCTGGCCAGAAGAAGGGCGGCCAGGAGGAAGGAGGAGTCCTCGCAGTCGCCCTTGTGCAAGACGAGCGTCTCCTCGGGAAAGAGCCAGAAGTCCTCCAGGCCGAAGGAGCTTTTATCTGTGATATACTGCACGTAGGTCGCCAAATAATCCCAGATCTTCCAGGCCCGCAAGTCAAAGGTGCCCGCCTCGCGAGCCGAGGGTAGATCGATCTCCTGCAAAGCCCTCAGGATAACCTCGCTATTAGTGGAAGAGAGCCAGGCCCGAATATCGGTGGGAATGTAGAGGCCCGATGTGCCGATGACCGCTCTTTTGTCCCACATAACCGTATCTCTGACAATTACATCCCCTGCCCAATTATAGCCTGTTGCCATCTAGAATCCACCTCAAATCTAGTATAATAATTTTAGCTAGTTATATTTAAAATTTTGGATCTAGAGAGTGTCGCTAGGGCAAAGTTATGACAGGGTACGCCGCTGCGAACTGCGAAGACTTTTCCTGGCTGCAGAAAACAAGAAACGGCGCTCCTGGCGGCACGCCTCGCGCGAGAGTTTATAGCGACAAAGCAAACATCAAATGAGCAATTGATTTATACGTGATATGTGATGCCCACCTTCTTTCGCGCACCATCTTTGAGCCGGTGCAATTGTATTGCCACACTATTCCAGGCAGGTTTTTCTCTTCCATGCTTGGTATTCAGCCCAAAATAATTCTCGCAGGGAAGGCCAAATCTATTATCGTACCATTCCTCAGTGGAAGCGTACTCATAGATTCCCAGATATTTTACCCAATCTTTATTAGAAAGGTAGTCCCTCACGCCGTCGAAGAGGCAGCTATAGAATTCCACCTGGGCGAGATCACTTGCATCCAGAGGAATTCCAACATTTTCAATCCTCTTAGCCAATTCAGGAGAGGCACTTCTTAATGTCTGGAGCCATAAATGTGGGGATGTGCACCATCCGGTCTCCATAATTCCAACCGGCTTCGGAATGCCCGAACTGTCTCTCCACCTATCATGATAATCATCCAGATAACGATTAAGGTAACAGGGCAGTACAGGCAGCTCATTTTCTAAGGTAGTAATATGCCATGTCAAAGGATAGATGTCGAAGAGCAATGTATCGATGCTGGGTGCATTGGAGCTCAGCTTTTCAATATAGGATCTGTCATCGATAACGTATGATTTAGGCATGGTAAGCCTTGATATATTACTCCACCGGAAAAATAAATTGACCATGGTTTCGGGAGTTGAGCCTGATATCTGGTGATGCCTGGCCTTGGCAGCCTCACCACCGATATTAACGACCTTTGCAGCCAAATCCAGGTTACGGGCCAGCGCCCAATTATGATAAAGATGATTGGGTTCATTGGTTATTTGATATCTCTGAACCAGTGCCTTTTTTTCCCAGAGTTTATCGATTCGCTCTTTAATATGGCTTTTCCATACCCCTTCCCATCCAGGTGGAAAGGCTCTCTCATCAAGTCTCGATACTAAATCGAGTTTTTCCATCAAAAATTTCTCATATTCACGATCGGCAGCAATGATCATTTGATTAGCTCTCTGAGAGGCGTCAAGAAAAGCATTTTCGGCAGCCTCGATCGCCTGCCTGGCCGCTTCAATGACCTGCCCCAAGGCACCGAAGGGATCTAACCGTTTGAGTAGCACATCCAATGCATCCTTTGCTTGCTTCATATTTGCTTTTGCATCTCGTTTGATTTTTTCGGCGGTTTCATATGCAGCTTTGCGTCGAATCTCTCCTTGCGCTTGATAGAATTCTCGGAAGGCATCTCGGATATCAAGCACGACAATCACATCTAAACCGATTTTGTTGGCATGCAGAATTGGACCGATATCGTTTGAGGCAAGTCTCACCCACCCATAGCCGGCATTTCTGATTCTCGTCAGGTGATATGCAAAATCGGACATATTTGATCATTATAAGATTTCAATCGTTATAAACTTTCCGAGAAACAACAGTAAGAAACAAGATGCGGATCGATAGCCCATCATCTCTTGCCGGAAATCATATCTATATGCTCTTGACTAGGATGCAGCATATCAGGCTTTAAAAAAAGGAGGTAAAAAATGCAATTGATGGAGTATTTCAACAAGCAGCCCAGGCTGGGCGTCATAAGCACATCGAGCAAGGACGGACAGGTGGACTGTGCCGTTTACGGTTCCCCGCAAATGATCGACGAAAAAACAGTCATAGTGGCACGTGCCAGGGGCCGCACCTTTGCCAACCTGGTGGAAAATCCCCATGCCGTGTTCCTGATAATGGAGCCGGGAGCGGGTGTTCTTGATTGGAAAGGAATCCGGGTTTATCTGAAGATGTTGGAGTATGCCGACTCGGGGCCAAAGTTAGAGGCGTACAAAAGTCAGATGGCCAGGATTGTGGGCGAGCAGGCGGCAGGGATGATTGCTGTGCTGGCTACCTTCGAGGTAACGGAAGTCCGGCCGCTGATCGACTTTGGGCAGGGCTGGGAGAAAGCGATCTGAGGGTGATCGAGCGGGCGGCATGCCGGGTGGCGGGATCGGATATCAACGAGCTAACACCCGTCTATGATCGCTGCCAGACGGCGCTCTTGGCAGCGAGGCCGACGCGGGAGTTTGTGCCGGCGAAAGCAAAGCAGGCGGTTTGAATGGAATTCAAGATAGCGATCTCTCCTCGGGCACAAAAGTATCTGAAGAGCCTGGATAAAGACGAGGCACGGATTATCAAAGGCCATATCAACGAGCTGAGGATTGATCCCTATACGCCCCGGTCACAGTGCGATATCATAAAGGAACGAGGAAAGAGACCACCTATTTACCGGCTTAGAGCCGGCAAACATCGAGCAGAATATTTCATTGAAGGAGACACAATTTTCATATCTAAAATTTTCCCGAGATCGGGAGACTCCGACTATAGGTAAGCTTATAATGAATGACCAATAATAAGGTTAGTGAGGATTAAAATGGCAGCCGAGATTTCCAGAGAGGTTATTATCCAGGATGAAGAGTACGCCGATGCAGAATATAGGCGGTTTCTTCGAGAGAAGGATAAGTACATGGATTTTGATGAGTTTTGCCGTCAAGAAGGGATTTAGAAACCCAGGACGCATAAAGGCCGGATGGCCAAGATTGTGGGCGAGCAGGCGGCAGGGATGATTGCCGTGCTGGCTACCTTCGAGGTGACGGAAGTGAGGCCGCTGATCGACTTTGGACAGGGCTGGGAGAAGGCAATCTGAGGGTGATCGAGGGGGCGGCACGCAGGGTAGCGGGCCGGAGATTATCGAGCTGACTTTAGCTTGCGATCGGTGGGGAGAGGGGCTTTCTGGCGGCAATCAAGGTCATTGAATATCGCGATGTAGACTATGAAACTGCAAAAAAAGAAGTTGCAGGCTATTTCAAAATGAAGGGAGAAGCTTATGCCTCAGATGCCAGCCTGGACCTTGAGCTTGATTATGAGCTGGTATGCAAGATCATGGATGATCTGGAGAAGGAAGGCCAAATGGAGGCTGCGTTGTGTTGGGGCTTGAGGTCGGCGACTCCCTACACGATCACAGAATTTTAGCCGAGGCCAGAAAAGTTAGCGATCCGGTAGTAATTGTCAAGAGTGGCAGGCACAAAGCGCTGAGAAATAGTCCTGACAGAAAACGCCCTGGCGATAATTGATAGAAAAGGCCGTTGGTGCGGCCAATAATGACCTTTGGTTTTAAATAGTTTTGATGTCAAAACCAATTTATGCCGGAATGTAATAAGTTTGGTGGCTTGGTTTTTATCAAGCACGGAAGAATCGGAACCAAGATTGAGGGGCCGGATTATTATCTGCAGACCAAGAAGCATGAATATGTTTTGATCCATGAGAGAGCATCTCTCGTCAACCCTGATTACTATTTGGAGTTCTTCTGTCGGAAGATGGTGGTGGTAATGGGGATACAAGTTGGGAATGAAATCAAAGTCCTCAACATAATTGAAATCTGCAAGTCTTTGATTCCTGATGAGTGAGAATAGGGCAAGGGGATATCCCAATTATTGCCAGGGAACCGATATTGAACCAAAAAAGTAAAGTAACTATTCAGCCCTACCCACCTAATCATTAAGAATTCAGACCGCAATCAAAGTTCTCCCTTGGAATGAATATGTATAGTCCCGAGATTATTTCGCACACGCTTTACCCCTGGGCCCGTAACACGAGTTATGAAATTAGATCCGCGCAAGATCCATTGGATTATCCGCCAAAAGCAGAATGGTGTGACTACAAAGCATATTGCACTGGATATGAAGATCTCGCGTAGGCGAGTCCAACAAATCTGGAAAAGCTATGCAGAGAGCAAGCAAGAACCAGCAATCGGCGAGAACATGGGGCGGCCCAGGAAGCTCTTTGATGAGCGAGGGGCAGAGGTTGTTGGCGAGGCGTACCATCTTTATAGATTTGGGGCTCGGATGCTAGAGGTTGTTGTTAGAACGGTGTTTAAGATCCGCATCTCCCATAATCGCATTCACATGTATCTCAAAGCAGCAGGTTTGGCTCATGAAGATACGAAGAAAAAAAAGCGACGCAAATGGGTTCGATACGAATGCAAGCATAGCTTGTCCGCTGGACATATCGATTGGCACGAATCAGGTTGGTCAGATCTCAAGGTTTGTGTTATCATTGACGACGCATCCAGGACGATCCTTGCACATCCTTGCCGACGAAAGTTCATGAATATAAATACCGATAATAGCAAGTTGGTAGTGGATGAACTGGTTGAGAGATACTGGTGGCTTTGCCCCATGCGAGAGCTTATCTTGGATCACGGTGCTGAATTCGGTGCCCTTCGCGTTCATGAAGACGGCAAATGGGATAGTGAATTCAATAAACACCTTGAACGACATGGCATAAAACCAATCCTGGCAAGGGTTAAGCATCCTCAGACAAATGGAAAGCTAGAACGATGGTTTGGTGAATATCAGAAGCATCGATTATCCTTTTCTTCATTTGAGGAGTTTAAGGAATGGTACAACAACAGACACCATGGTCGTCTGGAGTTTGAACATCTAGAGACCCCATAACGGGCATTAAGAAGAAGGATGCGTCTGGAGATGTATTTTGCTATTGGCCACAGGTTGTTCGGACCATGAGCGGAAATATGAATTATTCACACGAAATGATATCGGAGCGGGTGCGAAATACTTTCAGGACGCTACAAGTTCAAATTTTCCGCGAACCATTTATAAACAATATTTTAGGCAAATGGAAATCCTATAAGCTATAGGGATTCAAACAATAACTATTTTATACTAAAACATACCTTGTGCAGACCAAATGTAATTAGAGGGACTTTATAAATGGTACTGGCTAAATGCCCACGATGCGGTGGTGACGGAAGACTCGTAGGATTTTTTTCAAACAACGAGTGTCCTCTTTGTCAAGGCAGAGGCTACGTAGACGATGGCAGAATAGAATATGTCTACCGTGATAGAGATTAACGATTAAGTGTTGGTTTCCCCTACCTTACAACATTAAATTTTTGATCCACATTCGCTGCAAAATTTTCCACCAGCTTTTCCAATAGATCCGCACTGAGGACTATCCGACTTTACAGGAGTACCACATTCATTGCAGAATTTTGCTTTCGGTTCTATTTGATTTCTGCATGTAGTGCATTTTATGAGATCCCTTTGAGATGATACTGAATTTTGTGGTTTTGTGCTTAGGGGTTGACGCGAAATAAAATACACAAGTTTATATTGTAGAACGTTGTCTTTATAATTATGGATAACGACGCGAAATATGGACCATTTTTAAAAGCTATATCAGGCGCAGATTCCGTCCAAGCAAGACGATTTGCAGCAGCCAAAGCTCTTGAGATCGGTTGGGGTGGGGTCTCAAAAGTCTCTTCTATAACAGGATTATCC
>JAPKYC010000025.1 GCA_026394505.1 Methanothrix sp. | reverse complement strand
CGGTTGCGAAAGCCGTTCTTGGACTTGGAAGGTTCAACAAGCTCATCGTAAACATAATTGTATTTCTCCGATTTGGAGAGGAGAAACATATACTCATGGCAGCGCGTGGGCCGGTCTTTGACGGATTCCGGTTGGCAGTTCGGCTTATGCCAGATGATATCCGAGCGCAAATACCATCCATCTGATTGCAGGGCAAAAGCCAGTCTCCATGGGATGCCGATTAGATCTTTGGGCTTTAAGCCCTGGGGGGTCGGAGGCCGGTAGCTCATAGCTCTGGCGGGATTCTTCCGGTCTGCGTCTCGCCAGGCGCGGTTGCCGCTGGTGTATGAATCACCAATATTGAGCCACAGAGTGCCATCTTCAGTAAGAGTACGCCTGACCTCTCTGAATACCAGCACTAAATTGTCTATATAATCCTGCATCTCCGGTTCTGCGCCGATTTGATGAGGGTCTCCGTAGTCTCTGAGACCCCAATAAGGAGGACTTGTAACGCAACATCTAAAATAATTTTCATTAAATTTCCGGAGGTTTTCTAAAGCATCGCCCCGAATGATCAAAGAATCAAACTCTTGATTGGAATAATTTGAGGTTAGGGTTACCTTCTGTGATGCAGGAAACCTTGGGCCAATGCGGGGCATTGATTTTATGCACACGTCGTCTTCTATTATCTGGCACATATTTGATCTGCTACAATCCTCTGGTATCGTGGCCTTGGGCGGGATGGTTTATGAATCTGCCTGTACCGGGCATATATCTATTTTCAAATTGTTAGAAGGATAGGGAAAGTTCTTCGGCTTATCGGTCTCTTCGCTAGCAAACCCGGATAACGCTAATGGAGCTTCGACCGATACAGTTAATAAGGGAGAATAGATTTGCTGATGGCTTGTGGCCTGGGGCGGCTTTTCGTTACTTTCTCCCTTCCTTTACCTTTTGCCGGCTCAGGCCCTTTCCTCCTTTCCATCCAATGGCAATTCTTTGCAGATCAATTTGTCGGGTAAGCATCACCCGCAGTACTTGCACCCCGCCTCCGTCTCCCCATTGCCCAGGTAGAGCACCTGGCAACGGCAGCCGTAGCGAAAGACGGTGACGCCCTTGCAGCCCAGGTCGTAAGCCAGGTTGAAGACCCGCAAGACATCGTCCACCGTGGCGCTCTCTGGCAGGTTCACCGTCTTGGAGACGGCGTTGTCAGTGTACTTCTGAAAAGCAGCCTGGATGCGCACGTGCTGCTCGGGCGGGATGTCCAGAGCCGTGACGAACAGGTCTTTCAGATCCTGGGGTAAGCCTGCCATATTCGCCGCCGAGCCCTTCCTGGCCAGCTCTGCTTTCAGCTCCGGTGTGTAAATGCCGCACGCCTCTGCGGCCTTTTCAAAGAGGGGCGAGACCTCCAAAAGGCGCGCGCCCTCCAGCACGCGGCGCACGAAGGCGAGCGCAAAGAGCGGCTCGATGCCGCTGGAGGTCCCCGCGATGATGCTGATGGTGCCCGTGGGAGCAATGGTGGTCACGGTTGCATTTCTCATGGCGCTCCAGCTCTTGAGCCGGGACCCTTCGAAGAGGGGAAAAGAGCCGCGCTCTTCGCCCAGCTCTGCTGACTGCGCGCGCGCTGCCTGGGTGATAAATTTCATGATCTCTTCTGCCAGGTGCACGGCTTCCTGGGAGTTGTAGGAGATATTCATTAAAATCAGCATCTCGGCAAAGCCCATCACCCCGAGACCAATCTTTCGCGACTGCAAGAGCAGGGGCTGCTCGCCGCAGGGATTGGTGCTCTCAATCAGGCCGGGCAGAGGGTGGGCGGCATTGATCCTGTCTATGAAGATCATGCCCGGATCGCCACCCCGCCAGGCGCAGTTAGCGATGTGGCTCATGGTTTCCTGGGCATTGATCAGTCCCGCGACTGCTCCATTGCGCGGATTGATCAGCTCGATCTCTCCGCCCTGCCGCGCCGCGCGCATGAACTCATCTGTTGCTGCCACAGAGATGTTGAAGTTCTCCAAGAATCCCGGCTTTTCCTTAGCCTGGATGAACTCCAAAATGTCAGGGTGATCGATGCGTAGCGTAGCCATGTTCGCGCCCCGGCGGCGGCCTCCCTGCTTGATCACATCCGTGGCGGTGTCAAAGATGCGCATGAAGGAGACGGGCCCGGAAGCCACGCCGCCCGTCGCGCGCACCACATCATTTTTAGGCCGCAGCCGGGAGAAGGAGAAGCCTGTCCCTCCCCCGCTCTGGTGGATGAAGGCCATGCTCTTGAGAGCCTCGAAGATGGCGGAGAGCGAGTCCTCTACAGGCAGGACGAAGCAGGCGGAGAGCTGCCCCAGCGGCAGGCCCGCGTTCATGAGCGTGGGGGAGTTGGGCAGAAATTCCAGGCCACGCATCATCTTTAAAAATTTTCTGCGGAAAATTTTTCCATTGCCTCCATGCTTTATCTCAGCTTGCGAGACATGAGCGGCCACGCGCTCGAACATCTCCCCCGGCGTCTCTATCACCAGGCCGCGCTCGTCGCGAGAGAGATATCTCTTCTTGAGAACTGTAGCGGCATTGCTGGAGAGCAAAAGGTCGTCGGCAATGGCTGCGGCAATCTTCTCCGGGTCAAGTTTTTCGGTCAAGCCATCGCGTTTTCTAATTCTCTTGATCATTGCAGCGCCCCGCTACTGTTATCATGCAGAATCGATATAAACGTACATGTTTCAGAATAAAACTAAATCACCTTCACGAGGTTCACTAAAATGAAGATCGCAATCTCAGGAAAAGGCGGTGTGGGCAAGACCACCCTGGCCGGCACCTTAGCCCGTCTCTTTGCTCGCGACGGTTACAATGTCCTGGCCATTGACGCGGACCCGAGCATGAACCTGGGCTCGGCTTTGGGAATCTCCCATCTACCGAGGACCGTCACCGAGCACAAAGAATTGGTTCAGGAGCGGGCAGGCATGCCTGGGGGCATGTTCAAGATGAATCCCAAGGTGGACGATGTGGTGGCCATGTGCGGCTGCACCGGGCCCGATAATGTCAAGCTGGTAGTCATGGGCACCATTGATTCCGGCGGCTCGGGCTGCATGTGTCCTGCCAATGCGTTTGTGAAAGCTCTCATCAGGCACGTCATCGTCCGGGAAAAGGATCTGGTGATCCTGGATATGGAAGCGGGCATCGAGCACCTGGGCAGGGCCACGGCTCGCGGCGTGGACGCCATGATCGCCGTGGTAGAGCCGGGCATGAGATCCATTGAGACCGTGGAAAGGATAATGCATCTGGGCAAGGAGATCGGCATCACCAGGTACTTCGCCGTCATAAACAAGGCCGACAATCCTGGGCCCGTGGCCGAGAAGCTGGCCCTGATGGGCATACCGGTCCTTGGGACCATTCCCTTCGACAAATGTCTGGTTGAAGCGGACCTGGCCGGCAAGCCGCCCATCGATGCAAACTGCCCGGCGATAGAGTCCATACGAAAGATAAAGAGCAAATTAGAAGAGATGTTCGGCGAGAAAAAGACCGCATAACGGAGAGCCACGGGAAAAATGGCGAATGCCAAAAAGAGAAGGGCTTAGAAGCTCATGCCGCCTGCTTTTATTCCCTCTTTTACAATCGATCCGATTATCTTTGCGCCCGGCCCCATGATGCGGCAGGCCTTTTGGGCCTCATCTTCGGCTACTACTACTGCGAAGCCCATGCCCATGTTGAATGTGCGGTACATCTCGCCTTCATCCACATTGCCCAGCTCCTGCAGGAAGTGGAATATGGGCTGCGGCTCAAGGGGATCGGTGATCTCAAATCCCAATTGCGAGATGCGGCGCAGCTTGAGAAGGCCCGAGCCGGTGATGTGGGCGAGGCCATGCACATCGCACTCCTGCACCAGTTTCACGATCTCTGGGTAGATCCGGGTAGGCGTGAGCAGCTCCTCTCCAATGGTATTTTTCCCGTTGGGCATCTGGTCGAAATAGGTATACTTGGACTCGGCAATGATGCGTCGGGCCAAAGTGTAGCCGTTGCTGTGCAGGCCGCTGCCGGGCACGCCCACCAGCGCATCACCCTTTTGGATCTTCTCGCCAGTCACAACTTTGTCCTTGTCCACGATTCCGATGGCAGTACCGGCCAGGTCGAAGCCCCGGATGATCTCCGGCAAGGAAGCTGTCTCTCCTCCCACGATGGTCATATTGGAGATTTCGGCCCCGCGGGCCAGGCCCACTGCAATCTGTGCCGCCCTCTCCGGGTCCACCTTTTCTACGGCCAGATAGTCCACAAAAGCGATGGGCTCGGCACCTATGGCATAAAGGTCGTTGACATTCATGGCGATGCAGTCGATGCCTATCGTATCCCACTTGGAAATAGCATTGGCAATGAGGACCTTGGAGCCCACCCCGTCCGTTGTCATGGCCAGGGCAAAGCTGCCCATATCCAGGAGTCCGGCGTAGTGGCCGATCTCGGTCATGGGCGCTCCGAAGCCCTTGCGCTTTGCCGTCAGCACAGCCTTCATGGCATCAATGGATCTATTCTCCAGGTGAATATCCACGCCCGCTTCTGCATAGGTCAGCCTCCTCATGCCTCTCCTCCCAGGCAGAACTCGCGATGCAGCTCTCTTACCGCCTGCTCGGCGTCCTGGGAGGCGACCACGAAGGAGATGTTAAGCTGACCCGATGCCTGGCTGATCATGACCACATTTATTTTGGCCGCGCCCATGGCTTTAAAGACGCGCGCGGCAACGCCCGGTGTGCCTGCCATTCCCGCGCCCACAACCGCCACGACAGAGACATCATGATCGTGCGATATCTCCTTGACCAGATCTCTGGGAAACTCTGCTCTCAGGGCGTCCTCGGCCTTCTCCACCTGCCGCTCCTCAATGATCATGGAGATATTGGCCTCCGACGATCCCTGGCTGATCATGACGATATTGATGCCCGCCTTGGCCAGGGCGGAAAAAGCGCGGGCGGCGACGCCCAGCGTTCCAATCATGCCTGCGCCGGAAATGTTGAGCAGAGCCACATTCTTGTGCAGCGTAACTGCCTTTATCACATCCGCTTTGGGTACATCGTCATGCACTATCAGTGTGCCTGGGATATCTGGATCGAAGGTGCATTTGACGCGCACGGGGATGCCCTTTCGGATGGCAGGCTCAATGGAGCGGGGGTGCAGGACCTTGGCCCCGAAGTTGGACAGCTCCATGGCCTCCCGATAGGAGATGGAGGGAATGGACCTGGCCTCGGGCACGATCTTGGGATCGGTGGTCATTATGCCATAGGTCTCCTTCCAAAACCAGATCTCATCGGCATCAATGGCCGCCCCGATGAGCGAGGCGGACAGATCCGAGCCACCCCGCCCTAAGGTGGTAATAGTGCCCTTTTCGTCCCTGGCAATGAAGCCCGTGACCACGGGAACTCCCTTAAGCGGCAAGAGCCTTTGGGGAATCAAATTGTAGGTCTTTTCCAGGGGCCTGCAGTCGCCATAGTTGCTATCTGTGACGATTCCTGCCTCTGAGCCGGTATAGTGCTGAGATGGTATGCCCATATCTCTTAAGACTCCGGCCAGAATGGGAGCGGCCAGTTGCTCGCCGTAGCTGGATATATAATCCAAAGATCGTGCGGTAAGCTCACCCAGGTAGCAGATGCCGATGTAGGCTTTTTCGAGCTCAGACAGCTTATTAGATATCGTCTCACTGATCTCTTTGGCGATTTGAGGATCCTTTATGGCATCAGTTATGGCTTGATTGTGCCTATCCGTGAGCTTCTCCATAAAATCGATCGCATCGGAGACATTTCCCTCCTTTGCCGCTTTTCTGGCACAGGCCAGAAGGTCGTCAGTGACGCCTTGCAGGGCAGAGGTAACCAAAACTATCTCATTGTCGCGGCTAAAATGTAAGACCAGATCTCCCACATGCCGCAGTCTGTTTCCGTCAGCAACGGAAACACCACCAAACTTCATTACCAAGCGCGCCATCGTAAAAACCGTTCTTTGCCAGTATTCGCAGCGATTTAAGCTTTATCCATAATTATAATTTCGCGCCAAATTAGATTTTGAAACCGCCCTGAGAAGGCCGAAGGCTTAAATAACCCTTTCTGATAACCTTCTGGGAGGCGCAGGCATGATCTCCATGGACCTGGCAGGCAAGCAGCTCTTCATGGATTTCGATCCCCTGGAGCAGGCCAGGGGAATCACCATCGATGCAGCCAATGTATCCATGGTTCACGAGGTGAATGGTAAGGAATATCTGATCAACATGATTGATACTCCCGGCCACGTGGACTTCGGAGGCGACGTCACTCGGGCTATGCGGGCAGTGGATGGTGCCGTGGTTGTAGTTGATGCAGTTGAGGGCGCCATGCCCCAGACGGAGACCGTGCTGCGGCAGGCTCTGAAGGAGGGTGTCAGGCCGGTCCTGTTCGTCAATAAAGTGGACCGCATGATCAATGAGCTGAAAGTTGAGCCGAAAGATATGGCCATGCGCCTGGGCAAGGTCATTGACAATGTCAACAAGCTCATCCAAGGAATGGATGAAGAGAAATATAAAGCCGGCTGGAAGCTGGATGCGGCCAAGGGAAATATCGCCTTTGGTTCGGCTCTATATAACTGGGCCATCAGCGTGCCCGAGATGAAGAAGACGGGCATCGGCTTTGATCAGGTCGTCGACTACTGTCGGGCAGGAAAGATGAAGGAGCTGGCCGAGAAGGTCCCTCTTTATATAGCCGTAAACGATATGATCATCAAGTTCCTACCCAGCCCCATCGATGCCCAGAAGGAGAGGGTCAAGGTCATCTGGCACGGCGATTGGGATAGCCCCGTGGGGAAAGCCATGGCTACCTGTGACCCAAAAGGTCCCGTCGCTTTCATGATCAATAAGTTGAAGATAGACCCGCATGCCGGCGAAGTGGCCACGGGAAGGCTCTTCTCTGGAACCCTGCGTCGCGGCATGGAGTTGTATGTATCCGGCGTGGTCGATACCAACCGTATTCAGCAGACGGGCATCGTCATGGGCGCGGAGAGGGTTGAGGTGGAGGAGATTCCTGCCGGAAACATCGCGGCAGTCACTGGTCTGCGAGATGCCATTGTGGGCTCTACCGTCTCTTCGGAACAGAACATGTCGCCCTTCGAGCAGATCAAGCACGTCTCCGAACCGGTCATGACCGTAGCCGTCGAGGCCAAGAACACCCGCGACCTGCCAAAGGTTGTAGAGGTCTTAAGGCAGATCGCCAAAGAGGATCCAACCCTGCAGGTCACCATCAATGAAGAGACTGGCGAGCACCTCCTGGCCGGCATGGGCGAGCTGCATCTGGATGTCACTGTAACCAGGCTGCAGCGCGATCGTGGCGTGGAGCTGAAGACCTCTCAGCCCATAGTAGTATATCGTGAGTCTATCGGCGGCCGAGCCGGACCTGTAGAAGGAAAGTCTCCTAACCACCACAACCGCTTCTACATCGAGTTTGAGCCCCTGGAACCGGGCGTGATCGAGGCCTTAAGAGGGGGCAAGATCAGCATGAAAATAGAGGAGGTCGAGCGCAGGAAGGTTCTCCTCGATAACGGCATGGGAAAAGAGGAGGCGAAGAGCATTGTCGGATACTTTGGCACCAACATCCTGCTCAACATGACCAAGGGCATTCAGTACCTGAGAGAGACCATGGAGCTCATCTTAGAGGGCTTCGAGGAAGCGCTGAAGAACGGCCCCATCTGCAGGGAACCCGCGCAGGGCATAAAAGCCAAGCTCGTGGATGTAAAACTGCACGAGGACGCAGTGCACCGCGGCCCCGCTCAGGTCATTCCGGCGGTCAGGCAGGCCATGCAGGCAGGAATACTTATGGCGGATCCGGTTTTATTGGAGCCCTTCCAGAATGTCTATATACAGGTGCCTCAGGATCAAATGGGTGGAGCCATGTCTGAGATCCAGGGAAGGAGAGGCGTTATCCTGAACATGGACAGTCAGGGCGATATGATAATCCTTAAATCCAAGATGCCTGTCGCTCAGATGTTCGGTTTCTCCGGGGCCATAAGGTCGGCCACGGAAGGAAGAGCTCTCTGGTCCTCGGAGTTCGCCGGCTTTGAGCCCTTGCCTGCCAACCTGCTGCAAGATACAGTCAAGCAGATTCGGACCAGAAAGGGCCTGAAACCGGAAATGCCCAAACCTTCCGATTACCTGAAGGTTGTTTGAGTGCGACCTTCGAAAAGATGAAATACTGAAAAATATGGATAGTGCCAGTTGGAGGAGATAAATTATGGCAGAAGCAAAGCCACACCTCAATCTCGCATTCATAGGGCACGTCGATCACGGCAAATCGACGACCGTAGGCAGATTGATGTTCGAGACGGGGGCTGTAGACCCGCACGTCATTGATGAGTACAGGAAAGAAGCTGCATCCAAGGGAAAGGCGACCTTCGAGTTCGCCTGGGTCATGGATAGCCTGAAGGAAGAGCGCGAGAGGGGCGTTACCATTGATATCGCCCATCACCGCTTCGATACCGCCAAGTTCTACTTTACCGTGGTGGATTGCCCCGGTCACAGGGACTTCGTGAAGAACATGATCACCGGCGCCAGCCAGGCCGATGCCGCTGTGCTGATCGTAGCCGTCCCGGACGGCGTCATGGCTCAGACCAAGGAGCACGTCTTCCTGTCCAGGACACTGGGAGTCAGCCAGTTGATCGTGGGCATGAACAAGATCGATGCCACCACCCCACCCTTCGACGAGAAGAGATTCAACGAGGTCAAGGAAGAGGTAGGCAAGCTGCTCAAGATGGTTGGATTCAAGCTGGAGGATATACCCTTCGTGCCCATATCCGGCCTGATGGGAGACAACCTCGCCAAGTCCAGTGAGAACCTGAAGTGGTACAAGGGACCAACCCTGCTGGACGCCCTGAACGGCCTCAAGGTGCCCCCGAAGCCGACCAACCTGCCGCTACGCGTACCGGTGCAGGATGTCTACACCATCTCAGGTGTGGGCACAGTGCCCGTGGGCCGCGTCGAGACGGGCGTCATGAGAAAGAATGACAAGATCATCTTCGAGCCCGCCGGAGCTACTGGCGAGGTCAAGTCCATCGAGATGCATCATGAGGAAGTCCAAGAGGCCTACCCCGGCGACAACATCGGATGGAACGTGCGCGGTGTCGCCAAGAACGACATTCGTCGCGGCGACGTCTGCGGATCGGTAGCTAAGCCCCCGACCGTGGCCAAGGAGTTCAAGGCCCAGATCGTAGTGTTGCAGCACCCCAGTGCCATATCGGCAGGATACACTCCCGTGTTCCACTGCCATACCGCGCAGATCGCGTGCACCCTCACTGCCATCTTGGCCAAGCTGGACCCAAGGTCCGGAGCGGTCAAGGAAGAGAACCCTGCCTTCATCAAGGCTGGAGATGCGGCCATCATCATGGTTACTCCCTCCAAGCCCATGGTCATTGAACCGGTGAAGGAGATCCCGCAACTGGGAAGGTTCGCCATTCGAGATATGGGCACGACCGTCGCGGCCGGCATGTGCATCAGCGTGGTACCACGCTAAATCCATTTTTTTGGTGTGAAATATGCAGAAGGCAAGAATTCGACTTTCCGGCACTAACCCCCTGATGCTGGACGATATTTGCAGCCAGGTAAAGGGGATCGCTCAGAGAACAGGAGTTCACATGGCGGGCCCCATCCCGCTGCCCACTAAAAGGATGGTGGTTCCCTGCAGGAAGAGTCCTGACGGCGAGGGAACGGCCACCTGGGATCACTGGGAAATGAGAGTGCACAAGAGGCTCATC
Source organism: Methanothrix sp. (assembly GCA_026394505.1). GTDB lineage: Archaea > Halobacteriota > Methanosarcinia > Methanotrichales > Methanotrichaceae > Methanothrix. The sequence goes on along the minus strand of JAPKYC010000025.1, from coordinate 2,520 downwards.
GATCTGGATGCCGACGAGAGGGCGCTTCGCCAGCTCATGAGGATCCAGGTTTGGACTCGTAGTATAGTCTGGATAGAATAGAGGCCTCCGGAGCCTCGGACCCGGGTTCGAATCCCGGCGGGTCCGTTACATTTTTTTTATCTCGTATCAGAACGCGGCGGCACGACCACTAAGCCATCGTCGCTGATCGGATTGGCTGCCAGCTTTCCGGAAGCGTTAATAAAATGGCCTACCGGCAGCTTTCCCCAGCTCCATAGCTCTGTCTCATTGGTGGAGTTGGTCTCGTTGGTGCTGTTGTTTAGATCAATTGTGCCGAGAATGGCCCGGCCCGCGCCCCCGCTTAGTTGCAAAGGTGCGGAAAAAGAGCTGCCTGCCAATAACAGGAATATCAAGCTTAATATTATCGTATTTTTCATCTCAATCACCCTTTTCGGCTCTTCGCGATTTTCCAGTATTCTATTACCCATTCGATACCTTTTTCTTAGCTGTGTGCTGCGCCCAGGCAGATCTCGGACATTTCTGCAGCCGCTATTGTCTCCTGTTCTTCGATCTTCTTGAGGATGATGGTCCCATCCCCCAGTTGGTCCACGGCGATCTTGTCTCCCGGCAACAGATGCAGTCCGTATCTGATGGCAAGAGGAAGCTGAATCCTGCCGTTGGCATCAATATTGGTAATCAAACCCAATTCACCAGAGACCTGGGTCTTGCTCCTGGTTTATAAAAGACTTATTTTGAGATGAGGTTCATATGAGGGCTAGGCGATGGACGAATTACAGAGTGCGGACCCTTAGCAGTCTATGCCGTCGCAACCCGACTGTTTCTTCTCATCTACCGGACTCTCCCGGAACTTGATCATCTTCTCTACATCGAACTTGCCCGTGAAGGACTCATGCACCTTGAGGTCCTTGCTGAACATTTTATGCATGCGAGCGTACGTCTGCCAGGTTCCATTGAAGGAATTTTTGGTCTCTATGCCCACCGTGTGCACAGGGCTTGTCTTTAGCATCTCTTCTATCCTTCTGGGATCGGTTATGTATGAAGCGGGATTGGTGGAGGCGAAGTAGCTGCTGCCCTCCCTCTCCATCTCTGTGACCGAGAAGGTCTCCATGATCTCCGCGCCGATGCCGCCCCAGAAGGCCTTGGAGTTGATATATTTCGCACCCACCATGGGGGTCTTGCCGGAGTAGGTGAGCTTGCTGCTCTACCAGAGATTGAGCGGCACAGCTGGGCCGTTCTCCATGCCTGGAAGCTTGGCTGCCCTCTGTGCTTCGACGGTTCCGGAGTCCATCTCCAGGTCGCCGTCGCCGTACATGAAATTGTAGTACTCGAGAGCAAGCTGCCTGTCCTTAACCGAGACGCCCACCTCGAAGGTGCCCGTTCCGGTTACCTTCAGCCTGTTGCAAAAATCTCCGTCCTGGACCGGCTCGGTGATGGCCGGTGTGGCCAATACCGGCTCCAGGGAAAAGAGAATCATTAGCAACAAAGCTATTGCGATACCCTTCGTCCTTCTACCCCTTTGTTCATAGCTTATTGGACTCTTCTAGATAAAAAAGTTATTGTTGCATGCATGGCAAAAGTTTCATCTCATCCCTTGATCCATCCAGCACCAGGATGTACCGAGATCTGGCCGTGGTTCTGGATGTGGCAGGCACCATACTGAGAATGTATCGCGTGGCCAAGGATATCGAAAGGAACGCCATTCTGGAGAATGTGGTTACCTGGGAGCTGATCATGGAGAAGAAAGGTCGGGCCCTGGTGGTCCCTCAGATCGACCCTGATCTCCTATTCTCCTGCCGGCCTGATGATGCCCTGGGAACGCTGATCGATGGTCGCGAGCAATTACTGGAGATAAGCTGTGCCAGCAGTCGCATATCCAAAGGGGATGCAGCAGGCATTGTGGGCCGATCTCAAGCCAGGGTTCGCGATCTCTTGGAGGTGCTTGGGGCAGTAATGGCCAGATGTCCCGGCAATTATCATACTGCTGGCATGATTGTAGATGCAGATCTGCAGGAGGTTGTTTATGCACTTAGCACGGGAGGCACTCCCTTTCCCGGATTGGAGGATGTCCTGTCGTATCTGAAACATATTGGGGTGGATGTCTATGTGGCCTCTGGAGACAGCATGAGAAGCCTCTCCCGCCTCAAAGAATTGGGCATAGACATGTCACGAGTTTATCCCGTCTCCAGCCCACGACGGAAAAAAGAGATAATCGCTGATCTGAAGATGCAATATCGGCGAGTGGTAATGGTGGGCGACGGCCTAAACGACCTTTATGCCTTAAGGGCGGCGGACCTGGGCATATTGACAGTGCAGCAAGACACCCGTCCCGCTTTGAAGCTTCGTGAGGCAGCCGATAAGATAATAACGAATATCAAAGATCTGCCTGAAATTATTTTTTGAATTTATTGACGGGAGAATTGATCGGATGTTTGGCAGATATTTGCTTAATCAGATAATTTTAGGAAAAGTATATATACTTGGATAGTGAATTCTTATCTGGTAACATTTTAAATTTGCTTC
>JAPKYC010000083.1 GCA_026394505.1 Methanothrix sp. | reverse complement strand
CCTCACCCTGCGAGATCAGTACGGAGTGCCCAGCACCAAGCTGGCTCTTGGCAAGAATATAACCAGCTTCCTGAAGGAGAACAAAGCCCAGCCTGATATACCTGAGGACCTCACCAATCTGATGAGAAAAGCTCTGCACGTTCGCAAGCACATCAAGTCCAACAAGAAGGACGTTCATAACAAGAGATCCCTGCACCTCACCGAGAACAAGGTCCGAAGATTGGTAAAATACTATCACGACTCCGGCCGATTGGCACCGGATTGGACTTACTCGCCTGAGACGGCTGAGATTCTCATCTCATGAAGCGGCTGGACAAAGCTGCAGAGGCTATTGCCAGGTCGATAATGCAATGCGACAGCATGCGCGTGATCTCGCATAACGACGCGGACGGGATCACATCGGCAGGGCTGATCTGCAACGCCCTCCTTCGCGCTGGGATACCTTTTCAGGCCACTCTGCTAAATCGGTTGGACGAGTCCGTGCTTGCCGGGCTGGAGGGGCCGGTGGTATTCTGCGATATGGGCAGCGGCAAGCCGGAGCTTATCTCTCGCGTCAAAGATGACTGTTTTGTCCTGGACCACCACCGGCCCGTGGGCACGCTGGGTTGTATGCACCTCAACCCCCATCTCTTCGGCATAGATGGGGCCTTTGAGCTGTCTGCCGCGGGCACAGTATATTCCGTGGTGCGCCACATGGGCGACAACGCTGATCTATCCGGCCTGGCACTGGTAGGTGCCATGGGCGACCGGCAGGGCATGATCGGCGCGAACAAAACCATTCTGGAAGAGGCCATAGCCTGCGGAGCCGTAGAGGTGAAAACAGGCCTGAAGATGTCCGAGGATGGTCCGGTAGCGGAAGTTTTCCAGAGCAGCATAGAGCCGCTCCTGGACTTTACCGGCGACGTGGAAAAAACCCGCCAATTTTTAAATGATTTGAAGATAAAGGGCAATGTAGAGAGCCTGACCAGAGATGACCTGGCAAAATTATGTACTGCCTTAACTTTGAAATTGCTTATGCAGGGAAGCTTTGCCGCTGATTCGATCTTAGGAGAGGCCATCCGCCTCAAGCACGAGGTGGTGGAAAACTCCCTGGAGATGGTGCAACTGCTCAACGCCTGCGGCAATAGAGACGTTCCCGGCCTGGGCCTGACACTGTGCCTGCGCGATACCGGCGCACTTGAGCAGGCCAGAAGCCTGGCCCAGGAATACAAAGGCCATATCGTGCGGGAGATCGGCATGCTGCGAGAGCAAAATAAAGTGCTACAGAACATCCGCTACCTCAGAATGGTGAATATGGAAGCGGGAGCTATTGTGTCGGGACTGGGAATCCGATATTTATACGCCGATATGCCGCTCATCACCCTGAATCATAAGGACGATATGGTCAAGATATCGGCGCGAGGAACCAAGCCGCTCATATCCAGGGGCCTCGACCTATCCATTGCTCTGCGGAAGGCCGCTGGGGCCGTGGGGGGAGTTGGCGGGGGGCACACCATCGCCAGTGGCGCTTCCATCCCACCGGGCACAGAGGATCGGTTCCTGGCCATTCTGGACGAGATTGTGGGAGAGCAACTGCATAAAGATGCGCCAGAGATAGAGGATGCCGCATGACATGGGCCCGTCTGAACTTTTGGGGAAAGCAAGCTGAGAGCGTGGCAAGAGCGGTTCTGCCCGACAACCTGCCCAATATGAGCCTTCAGATAGATGCCGACCGCCTCTGCCTGCAATTCTCTACCGAGAAGATAGGCACTCTGCTCTCCACGGTTGACGATCTACTGATGAACATTAAAATAGCGGAAGAGACAATATCTTGCGTGGAGGAAAGATGAAATTCCATTTAGAGGCAAGCTTCCGGCTGAGCGCGGACGCGGGAAAGGCCGAGGCTGCCGTTTCAGACTTATTTGGGAAAGCCGGGCCGATATTGCAGAAAGGCGCGCCTGTTGGCCAGGGCGCCAAGATAACAGAGTGGAAGCTGGCCGGCAACAGAATTGATCTGGTCATTGATAGCGACAGGTTTGTACGAGCCCATGATGCGCTGATAAGGCTACGTCGGCCGCTGTCCGAGCTTTTGGGAAAAGAATTTCGTATCGGCGTGCGCGGCCTGGATGTTATCAAGTTTGAGATCGAAGTCGAGTCGGAGAGGGCCATCAAGCACAAGATACCTTATGTTCGAGAGATAAAATTTGAGGATGGCCGGCTGCATCTATCTCTGGATGTGGGCCCGAACGGAACTTTAGGCCAGTCGGAGATGGAGAACCGCATACCTGATAGGATAATCAGCCTTGTGGAAGAGAAGCTGCAAAACACCTATGGAGGCAAGACCGAGCACTGGGAGCTGCTCTGGGAAAGCGCGCCGCGCCCGCCCAAGTTCACTTCCGATCCTACAGATGAGATGCAAAAGGCGGGCTGGATCAAGCACGGCTCGAGCCGCGGCCAGTGGATCTACGGGCCGGAGGCTACGCACGTCTTTCGCACCTTCGAGAAAATTGTGCTGGAAGAGATCGTGGAGCCGCTGGGCTATCGCGAAATGATCTTTCCCAAGCTGGACACCTGGGACGTCTGGAAGAAGAGCGGCCATGCCCAGGGGGTCTACCCGGAGATCTACTTCGTCTGTCCGCCCAAGACTCGTGATCCGGCCTATTGGGAAGAGGTCATGGACTACTACAAGGTCACCCATGAGGTGCCCCTCGAGCTGGTCAAAGAGAAGATCGATTTACCCATCGGAGGCATGTGCTATGCCCAGTGCCCCACCTTCTGGGGATTTCTGCAGGGCATGACCCTACCAAGCGAAGAGATGCCCATCACCGTCTTCGACCGCTCCGGCACCAGTCACCGCTACGAGTCCGGCGGAATTCACGGCATCGAGCGCGTGGATGAGTTCCACAGGATAGAGATCGTCTGGCTGGGCACACGCGAGCAAGTACTGGCAGAAGCAGAGAAGCTGAAGGCCTGCTACAAGCACATCTTCGAGGACATCCTGGAGTTGCACTGGAGGACGGCCTGGGTTACGCCCTGGTTCATGGCCCAGGAAGGAAAGACGGGCCTCTCCGAGATGTCGGGGGCGGGAACGGTGGACTACGAGGCGGTGCTGCCCTACAACGGCAACTGGATTGAGTTTCAGAATCTGTCCGTGAACGGAGAGAAGTATCCCAAGGGCTTCACGGTGAAGTCCCAGTCCGGCGAAGTCCTTTGGTCGGGATGCAGCGGCGTGGGTCTGGAGCGCTGGGCCTCGGCATTACTGAGCCAGAAGGGGCTGGACCCCGTTAATTGGCCGGAAGAATTTAGAAAGCGCATTGGGAAGATGCCAAAAGGGATCAGGTTCCTGTGAACCCAATCCCAGCACAATTTTTTATGAATTGAACCTATATTTATGGCGTGTTACCTTTTGTTGCCGGTTGACTAAATACCCTCTTGACTGCTGGTGAGGTAGTCATCAACCGTCTTGCGCTGCGTGGCAGGCTTTGTAGTCTTGGCTGGCTTTGCTCTGGCGTATGCGGCATCTGCCTTATCGGTATCACCAAGCTCCGTGTAGACATCGCCTATACTCTCCCAGGTATATGTATTATCAGGATTCAGGTCCAATGCCTGGGCCAAGATATCCAATGCCTCATCATATTTGCCCATACGGGTAAGAGTCCTGCCTTTGCTCGTTAGTATATTCGAAGAGTCTGGCTTGAGATTCAATGCCATCTCGTAATATACCAGTGCCTGATAATAATATCCAATGTTATTCATGACGTCCCCCTGACCGGCCCAGTCGAAAGCTGAGGTTGGATCCGCCTCGATCGCGCGCCCGAAGCAGCCAAAAGCCTCAGCATTCTGGCCAGCGGTGACCAGATCGGCACAATCGGCAGCTCCACTTTCCAGGGGGAAATCTTGGGCTATGCAAATGCTCACGCAGGACAAGCATAAGAAACAAAATATAAATCCTATTGAAAGAGACTTGGTTGGGCTTTTCATTCCTGTCACCTTCGGTATTTGTTCTTGCGAAATACTTGGTGCTATGAATATATCAATTCTCTCAAAGACCGGCAGGCACAATGGACCAGTAAAAATTATTAGCCTAAAAATGACAGAGCAGCAGTTAGAGAAGACCATTAGAAGGGATCATTCTTGGCCAGCTACAACCTCCTGCCCCCAGAAGTTCTGCAAGATCGCGCCCGCGCCGCTGTGGCCCGCCTGGCGTCCTGCGACCTCTGCCCCCGGCGCTGCGGCGTTAACCGCCTTGCCGACGAGCGTGGCTTCTGTCGTTGTGGGCGGCGGGCTCGCGTATCCGGCTTTGCCCCTCACTACGGCGAAGAGGCTCCTCTGGTAGGCCGCGCCGGCTCCGGAACCATATTCTTTTGCGGCTGCAATTTAGCCTGCGTCTTTTGCCAGAACTACGAAATCAGCCAGCAGGACGGAGGCCGGGAGGTCTCGGCCCAGGCCTTGGCCCGCATGATGCTGGCCTTGCAGCGCCAGGGCTGTCACAACATCAACTTCGTCACGCCCAGCCACGTAGTTCCGCAAATCCTGGAGGCATTGGTCCTGGCCAGGGAAGAGGGGCTCAATGTTCCTTTGGTCTACAACAGCGGTGGCTATGACTCTGTAGACACCCTGCGCCTCCTGGATGGCATATTCGACATCTACATGCCCGATGCCAAGTACGGCTCAGACGAGCCGGCCCTCAAGTACTCCCAAGTTACGGGCTACACCGGCGTCATGAAGTCAGCCATCTGGGAGATGCACCGCCAGGTGGGCGATCTGGTCATAGACGAGGACGGCGTCGCAGTGCGCGGGTTGCTCGTCCGCCACCTGGTACTGCCCGAGGACGCTGCCGGAACCACGGAAGTGGTCCGCTTCCTGTCTGAGGAGATCTCCCCGAACACCTATCTGAACGTCATGGCCCAGTTTCGACCGGAGCACAATGCCTGCCGCTTTCCCGAGCTGAACAGACCCATCACCGGGCGGGAGTACGCCCATGCCCTGCACCTGGCCGCGCAGGCGGGCCTGGCGCGCGGACTGGCAATGTTTTAATGCCTGGCGGCCCCAATTACTATCGGATGATTCCCTTTGAGTACCTGGAGCACACCGCCGACATAAAGTTCCGAGCTTACGGAAAGACGCCGGAGGAGATGCTCTCTAATGCCGCTGCCGCCCTCTTCCAATCCATGGTGGAGCCTGCCACGATAATCGTTAAAGAGAGCTGGAAGGTGGAGCTGGAGGCCTCTGATCTGGAGGATCTGGCCTACCAGTGGCTCTCTGAGATCGTCTTTCTCTTCGAGACGGAGTTTGCGGTCTTCGCCACCTTTTCCGTCAAGCTGCAGCAAGACAGGAATGAATCTTGGAAGCTTCAGGCCGAGATTGGGGGCGAGAGGATGGATTTGTTGAGACACGCCTTTGAAAATGAGGTCAAGGCCATCACCCGGCACAAGTTTGGCATCAAGAAAAATGACGTGTGGTGCATTCAGGTTATTTTGGACGTGTGATTATGGCAGAAATCATCAAGATCAATGATAACACTTACGAGGTGCCCATCGGCCACCGACCGGGCATGCGCGTGCCTGGGCGAATTTTTGTCTCCGCGGCATTGCGGGATATGGTGGAGCCGGGAACAATCGATCAGGTGGCCAACGTTGCCACCCTGCCCGGCATTGTCAAATACTCCATGGCCATGCCCGATGCCCACCTGGGCTACGGCTTTCCCATCGGCGGCGTGGCTGCCTTTCGCGAAGAGGATGGCATCATCAGCCCGGGAGGAGTAGGCTTTGACATCAACTGCGGCGTGCGACTACTGAGCACAGATCTGCAGGCTGCTGCGGTGCAGCCGCTCATCAACACCCTCATCGATGCCCTCTTCGAGGCCATACCCTCCGGCCTGGGGGCTACGGGCCGGCTGCATGCCAGCGATCAGCAGCTCACCGAGACCTTCATCTCCGGCTCCAAATGGGCCGTGGAGGAGGGCTACGGCTTTGAGTCCGATCTCACCCACTGCGAGGAGAGCGGGCACATGCCGGGAGCCGATCCATCCCAGGTGAGCGTGAAAGCCCGCAAGCGCGGTCGACCCCAGTTGGGAACTTTAGGCAGCGGCAACCACTTCCTGGAGATCCAGAGGGTGGAGGAGATCTATGATGAGCCAGTGGCGAAGCAATTCGGCCTTTTCCAGGGCCAGATTACGGTCATGATCCACTGCGGCTCGCGGGGAGCCGGCCATCAGATCTGCACCGATCATCTGGAGGTCCTATCCCGGGCTGTGAAAAAGTACAACATCGAAATTCCCGACAAGCAACTGGCCTGCGCGCCCCTGGGCTCGCCCGAGGCCGATCAATACTTCGGGGCAATGGTCTGTGCCGCCAACTACGCCTGGGCCAACCGGCATATCATCGCCCACTGGACGCGAGAGGTCTTCGAGAGATACTTCCCCGGCTCAAAGCTCGATCTGGTCTATGACGTGGCCCACAACGTGGCCAAGATCGAGGAGCATGAGGTGGACGGCAAACGCGAACGCCTCTATGTGCACCGCAAAGGGGCCACGCGGGCCTTCGGCCCCAGCAGAAGCGAGGTGCCGGACGCCTACCGGACCGTAGGCCAGCCCGTGCTCATACCGGGCAGCATGGGAACGTCCTCCTACGTGCTCTGTGGCAGCGACATTGCCCAGGAACTCACCTTCGGCTCTGCCTGCCACGGCGCAGGAAGGGTCATGAGCCGCAGCCAGGCCCTCAAGCTGTTCACCGGCCAGAATGTGAAAGCCGCCCTGAATAAAGAAGGCATCGTGGTCAAGTCCACCTCTCCCGGCATGCTGGCCGAGGAGGCACCTCAGGTCTACAAGCCCTCCGGGGATGTGGTGGACGTGGTGCATAATCTGGGCATCGCCACCAAGGTGGCCCGGCTGGTGCCCCTAGGAGTCTCCAAGGGATGAAACTGCACGCCCATAGGGAAAAGTATTTCTTGATGCAAAGTTTATATAATTAATGGTGATCTAAATCTCAACGGTGGGCATAGATGGGGATTTTCTTTACGGTCTTAACATGGCAGGGGCGAATGAATATCTCCTGGCTATTCAGGTCATGATTTCCCTCTTTGTGATCCTATTTGCAGCATGGATGCTGTATCCCCGATACTGGCTGAACAGGTAGATGCATTGAATGAAGCTGCGCGTCGTCCTGGTAGAACCCCTCTACGAGGGCAACGTGGGCTCCGTGGCCAGGGCCATGAAGAACTTCGGCTTTCACGATCTGGTGCTGGTCAATCCCTGTAAGATCGAGGACATGGCTTGTGCCATGGCTTCGCACGCCCGGGATGTTCTGCAGATGGCCCGCACCTATGCCGGCCTGCCGGAGGCCCTGGCAGGAGCCAACCTGGTGGTGGGCACTACGGGAAAAAGGCTGGACGAGGCGCAGCATCACCTGCGTTTGCATCTGCGCGTGCCCTGCTTCACCCCGGCGGAGTTGGCGGAAAAGCTGCAGGGAAAAGAGGGAACCGTGGCTCTGCTCTTGGGCAGGGAGGACTGCGGCCTCTCAAGCGAGGAGCTGGCCCTCTGCGACATGTTGGTCTCCATTCCCACCAGTAGCGAGTATCCGGTCATGAACCTCTCCCACTGTGCAGCCGTGCTCTTCTACGAGCTATCTCAAGGCGAAAATGGAGACGACAGCGGCAAAGTGGAGATGGCCCGCGGGGAGAGCATGGCTCTGCTGCAAGACAAGACAAGATCGCTTCTCACCGAGCTCAGCTATCCCGTCCATAAGGTGGAATTCACCCTGCTCATGCTGCGACGCATCCTGGGCAGGACGGAGCTGACGGAGCGGGAGGCGCGCACCCTGCTCGGCTTGATAAAGAGAATTCGCTGGAAGATAGCGGGCGGCAAAAATCCGGAAAGTCCGGAACGAAGATGATTGAATTAATTCATCGTCTGCAACAGCCGCCCCTCCCCCCCTCCAGGGTCTCGGCCGTCTTCATGGCTGCAGCAGCCTCCTTTTTCCGGCCCAGACACTGCAAGGCTAACGCCGTATTATACCAGGCCCCTGAAAAATAGGGGTCTGCGGCGATGGCCGCCTCAAAGCAGCGTAGTGCCTCCGTATATTTCTTCTGCTGGGCCAGAACCATGCCCTTGTTGCTCAGAGCTTGCTTATGCGAAGGTGAGAGCGTGAGAACCTCTACGAAGCACTGCAGGGCCTCAGGGAAGCGTTCCAGGCTGGCCAGGACCAGGCCTTTATTGTTCCAGGCATCGATCAGGGTTCGGTCTATGCCGAGTGCATGATCATATGCTTTGATCGCCTCTTCTCCTTGTCCGTTGTTGCATAGCTCATTTCCCTTTTCCAGCCAGAAGCCGGCAGACTGCATTTCATGGGCAGATGGCATCATGAGGACGGAAAACGCCTGACTTAGAGAGAACATAAACTGGAGGATTGTCTCTTATGGCAAAAAGGTTTCGACGAAGAGGCTCTTCGCCATTTTCCAGTGGCTAACTCAGGTTACTATGGTTTTCCAGTTGTTAGTTAGTCGCTCTGTGCGTACTCTGTGAACTTTGTGTCTCTGTGGTGGAATAGTCGTTAGCTACCTAACCTCCCGGATTAAGTGGGAGCATTAACCAGTCGATCTCAATCCTAAGGCCTCTATTTTAAAAAACAACCTAAATTAGGCCTGCCCATCGAAAGGTTTTTATACTTTATGCGCCTACTATTATTGAGGCGCAGCATGAGACCTACTCGAAGAATTGTAGAGTCCTGAAAGTATTTCGCACCTGCTCAGATTCCATTTCGTGTGAATAATTCATACTTCCTCTCATGGTCCAAATAACCTGTGGCCAATAGCAAAGTACATCTCCAGGCGCATCTTTCTTCTGAATGCCCGTTCAGGGGTTTCGAGATGTTCGAACTCCAGACTACCGTGCGGTCTATTGTTGTACCATTCCTTAAACTCCTCAAATG
>JAPKYC010000143.1 GCA_026394505.1 Methanothrix sp. | reverse complement strand
ACAGCCTGCGGATCATGAGCTGCATGGTCTCGTCCATCTTCATCTGCACCTTTCTCACCACAGTGGGAATATAATTCACCAGCATGCGGTCTACGATGCGCACAGCGGTGCGAGTTAAAAGTGCTATTACTATTATAACAACTATGCTTACAAAAATAAATGCCAAATCTATGCTGCTGATGGTATTTGCCAAAATCTGGACAAAGACCAGGTCAACATGTCTGCCCGTCATTGAATCTACAGATTGTTGAATCCAATTTGCCAGAAGAATCGGATCGGTCATGCCTGCCATTGCTGTAAGATTCATCAGAGCTAGGAACGGAAAATAAGTACTTAAACATTTCCGGATTTATAGGGACAATACATAACTGAAGATGGACTGTAGAATATAAAAAATGGCGGCTTTTTGCCGCCTAGGAGAACATCCTCAGAGCTTCTTCCGATCCTTCGACCTCATCCCCGAGCACCTTTCTGATTGCCACTTCGAAATCACTCATGCCAACCGAAGATGCGCCTCTACGCAGAGCATTCATGCCTGCCTCAACCACTATGGCATTGAGGTCGGCACCGCTCGCTTCCTCGGTTGTCTTGACAACCTCCATCAGATCCACGTCCTCATCCTTCTTCATCTTCTGAGAATGGATCTCCAGGATCTTGAGCCTTCCTTCCATGGAAGGCATGGGAATCTCGATAATCCTGTCAAAGCGACCTGGTCGCAGCAGCGCCGGATCGAGAATATCGATTCTGTTCGTGGCCGCGATGATCTTGATGTCTCCCCTGGTTCTAAATCCGTCCATCTCCGCCAAAAGCTGCATCATAGTGCGGTTGACCTCAGCGCTTCCCGTGGTGCCGTCATGGGTTCGGATGCTTCCCACCGCGTCGATCTCATCGATGAATATGATGCTGGGGGCCTTCTCGCGCGCCATCTGGAAGATATCGCGAACGAGCTGCGCGCCCTCCCCAATGAACTTGTGCACCAGCTCCGAGCCGGACATATGGATGAAAGTGGCCCTGGATTCGTGAGCTACAGCCTTGGCGAGCATGGTCTTGCCCGTTCCCGGCAAGCCGTAGAGCAGGACGCCTCTGGGCGGCTCTATGCCGATCTCCTTGAATATGGCAGGATTGGTGAGCGGCAGCTCCACGGTCTCCCTGATCTCCTGAATCTGGCTTTCCAGACCGCCCACCTGTTCGTAGGACACATCGGGAGCCTCTATCAGCTCCATTACTTTGGCCCTGACATCCACAGAGCGGTCCAGGACGCGAACGATGGTCAGAGAGTTGTTTATGGCCACACGAGAGTTGGTCTGGATTATCCCCATCAGCTCCGGCGGAGCAGTAGTGATGAACTCCTGATTATTGCCATGCTGCCTGAGCAGGACATAGTCCGGCCCCATCTCCACAACCGTTGCCAGGAACAGCGGCATCCGCTTGAGGAGTATATTCTCTTTCTTCAGCCGCTCAACCTCTCGCAGATACTTTTTATTGGCAATGAGGGACTCGAAGAGCTTTGCTCTTACCTCTTCCCTCTCCATCCTGGTGGTCTCCAGCTCTTCGGCGAGGTTCTTGTTGTCGGACTGCAGAGCGTTTATCCTCTTTACGAAGGACACCTGAATGGTCTCTTGACCGGAAATGGCCGATGTTTCACTCATATAAAGAAGGGCTGAGCTTTTCAAGCTTATAAATTCATGCCTGTGAAATAAGCACAATGCACCTCCATTGAGACACAGCCACGGGCCGGGGCAATCGCGTGAGCGGCCTGATCACGTCCCTGCGGCCCCTGACCCTGGGAGGCCATAGCCGGAAAAAATCCGGTCAGCAAGATCGGCTCGCCCATCAGCCCGTCACTTCTGCGCGGCGTGCAAATTTCAGGCGACATTGTTATCCGACCTTATACTGAAATAGAAGGTCAATCGGCCCCCTTGGCTAACTCTTTTTTGGCCATCTGCAGCCTCTGCTTGGCGTTGTAGCCTGTGGCTTTTTCCAGGAAATTTCGGAAGCGCTTGTTGGTACCCATGGCAACGACATCGTCCGCGCCTATTAACGACTCTGTGGTCACAGTGAGCTTCTTGCCGTTGATCGACACACAGATACTCTTAAGAGCTCCATAGCTGAGAAGTAGCTTGCCTTCCTCCTGCTTGATCTCAGCCGGAAACTCCTCTTCCAGTACCTTTTGAATTCGCTCTAAATCGGGCTTGAAGCCCCGCTTGAATGAGTAGTCCATGAACATAGATTAGGCCTGTTCCTGTATAGATCTTTCGAGCGAAAATTGCGATGATTATCAATAATGAATTCGGGATGATGGAGGAAAGAATTATTAAAGTCAGCAAGGCGAATAGGGATTGAGAATCGTCAAAGGATGCTCATGACAGAAGATACGGAAAAGGACCTCCTGGAAAAGATTGCTTCCTGCCTAGAGAAAGGCGACCTGGATGCCTGTGTTGGCGATGCAATTGCTTTAGCCAAAAAGATGGAAATAAGCCCGCAAAGACTTCTGGAATTATCTGAAATCCAGAATGAGTCCAAGCAATACAAGCATGAGTATATCCTTGCATTGGCTGCTGCAGAAGATCTTGATGAAAAGGCGCAGGCATACAATATTGCAGGACAAGCGTCGTATTTATTGCATAACTTCGAAATTGCAGAGAAGTTCTTTAGAAAAGCCATAAATGCAGATCCCAATTATGCAGTTGCTTACTCCAAATTGGGGATGTTGCTCAGAGATTTGGGAAGAAAGGATGAGGCTGCGGAGCAGTTCCGCCTCGCAATCAAGGCCTATCCCAATGATGCCATGGCTTACTTCGATTTAGGTAACCTGCTTAATGATCTGGGAAGAAAGGATGAGGCCGTGGAGCAGTTCCGTCTAGCAGTCAAGGCCGATCCTAATTTTACGCCGGCTTACTCCAATTTGGGGATGTTGCTCAGAGATTTGGGAAGAAAGAGTGAGGCAGTGGAGCAGTTCTATCTCGCAATCAAGATCGATCCTAATTTTGGCCTGGTTTACTCCAACTTGGGCTTGCTGCTCGCAGATCTTGGAAAAAAGGATGAGGCGGTCGAGCAGTTCCGTCTAGCGATCAAGGCCAATCTTAATGATGCCACGACTTACTCCAATTTGGGCGTGCTACTCGCAGATCTTGGAAAAAAGGATGAAGCGGAGGAGAAGTTCCGTCTAGCAATCAAGGCAGATCCCAAAGATGTCGCGGCTTATTACAACTTGGGCGTGCTACTCGCAGATCTGGGAAGAAAGGATGAAGCTATGGAGCAGTACCGTCTCGCAATCAAGGCCAATCCCAATTATGCAGAGGCTTACAATAACTACGCAAATATTTTGAGAAGATGTGGGCGGTTTAGCGAGGCAGAAAAAGAGGTAAGAATCGCGCTGGATATCGATCCTTTGAATCCATATTATTTGGGAACTCTTGGCGACATTCTGGCCGATGAAGATTGGCTGGATGAATCGGAGAAAGAATACAAATTCGCGCTGGAGCACTCCGATAAGATGGATGACTCGGCCAAATCGGAAATCCACAATAACTTGGGCTGGGTATATACTAAGAAAAAGCTCTTTAACAATGCAAGAGACGAGTTTTTCAAGGCAAGAACCATTGATCCAAGAAACATAAACGCGATCAGGAATCTTCGGGTCGTCGAGAGAATCGAGACGCCTTCGGAGATAACAAAAGAACAAATTATGATTTCTGGCTTGCCGGTTTTGCTTCTATCATTGTCATTCTACCTCTTCTGGATAGCTAAATTGAATGAAACATCGTTTACAGCTTTGTTCATGTTCTTCACTGCGACAATCCTTTTTGTCCTTCTCTATAAGAGCATGGGGAGATTTAGTGTAGGGCCAAAAGGAGTCGAATTTGAGATGAGCGTTGAGCACAGGCTTGCACCTGCTCAGGCCCAGGCAGCGGAGCTAATTTTAAAATTTGAGCGTTGAATCCAGGTCACCCTGCGAACCTCAAGATTAAGTGCCCAAATTGCTGCAAACGGCAGGAGATTGGTCGCATTCTTTTTTCTCAGCCTCAAGTCTCTCCGGCAGCCCTGCAACGATCCCTGCAAAATTTTTATCTGCATTTTTCTTTTTAATTGCAGCCAGCTTGACGATATCATCCCTGTTTATCTCTCTTCTGCTAAATTGCACCGCTTCCAGCAGCCGCTCCCCGCGCCCGGATCTGACAATCACCGTGGAGTATCCATCCGGGCTTCCAATCGAGCCAATGGATATATCCGCCAGCCGGCTGACCAGATCATCGCAAAACTGGCAGCCTGCCCTCACCTGGTTCTTAAGCTCCCGCACAGGGCAGGTGTACTGTTTGCCGTCTACTGCCACTATGAATTTTCCTCTGGCAATCTGCGTCTTTTCGGCCTTATCCAGATCTATGTCATAAAGCTCTCTGATGCGACTCTTGAGGGATTCGTAATCGAAGCTTTCGAAACAGAAGAGGCCGATGAGAATTATTTCAGCACCCTGAAATCTCTCATTAAAATAGCCCTGCCTCTGCAATTTCCTGACCACCCGAATCTGACAGGGCGTGCCGACAACGGCAATTCTCTTTTTGCCTTTCTGCAAGGCATCCAGGAGCGGGGCGATGACGGAGACGCGCACATACTTCGTCCCCTTTGCCTGCAAAATTGATTCAGTTTCATCAACCAAAACTGCATTTGCTCCGCAGCGCTTATTTTTTTGGGCAACCACAGCCGCATCCAGCAGGCCCATCTCCATTCCTCGCTGGAGAATTGAGGTCGCCATGCCACCATCCTGCCCCTCTATGCGGCTCTTGCCGGCAAACATTTCCCTTTTGACTCCCAAATCGCAATCAATCATTCCACTCAGGAATTCCTCTTCCATCTCTTTGATATCGGCAGACGACAGTGGGTAGATGTTTTTTCTTTCCAGTATGGAGCGCGTGGGACATACTAGGGCACATGCCCCACATGCAATGCAGTCTTCCGATAATTCTCCATACGGCGTATCCACATCCCTGGAAACTCCTCGATTCTGAGCATTTATGGCCGAGACACCCACCAGCTCCTCGCAGACCCGGTGGCACAGTCCGCAGAGGATACAATTTTTATCCTCCTGCATAAAACGAGACTTGAAAATCCCATATTCTCCGGCCAGCTCCTGCAATCTCTTCTCCTGGGGGCATCGGGCTATGAGAAGCTCTAAGATCATCTTCCTAATGTCCGCAATCTCCGGAGAGCTGGTATTTACGACAAGTCCCTCTTCCACTGGATAGTTGCAGGCGGTGACAAACTTTTTCCGGCCATTTTTAACGATTTGCACAGTGCAAAGCCGGCAAGATCCATAGGGCTCGAGAGAAGGATGATGGCATAACGTAGGGATATGGATGCCGGCCAGCTTCGCCGCCTCCAGGATAGAGGCCGAGCCACCCTCAGCATCGGTTTCAATCTCATGACCGTCTATCTTGATTGTGAGCTTCGTCATGCCTTCTCACCGCTTTTAGCTTTCGCTGGACTGGTCAGATAAAAAGACTGGGAAAAGCCGGGGGAGACCTTCTTGATGGCGCCGGCCTTTGCCGGACAGACATCGAAGCAAATGCCGCATCGAGTACAACGGGATTGATCTATGACACAGATGCTGGCCTCCTGCTCGATTGCCCCTTGGGGACAGTTCTTCCGGCACAGGTCGCATCCTATACAGACCTTCGGCTCGATATAATACGAAACAAGAGCTTTGCAGGCCAGAGAGGGGCACCTTTTCTCGATGATATGGGCAGCATATTCATCTGGAAAGTAGGACAATGTGCTTAAAACTGGATTGACGGCAGTCCGGCCCAAAGCACAGAGGGACGCCTTTCTCATCAGGTCGGCAATCTCCTTGAGGATCTGCAGATCACCCTCATGCCCTCTGCCGGAAATGATGCCGTCCAATATCTCTCGCATTCGTTTCAAGCCCTCCCGGCAGGGCAGGCACTTGCCACATGACTCATCGCAGAGAAAGTCCACAAAATAGCGGGCCAAATCGACGGCACAGGTATCCTCGTCGATGACGATAATGCTGCCTGAGCCCATCATGGAACCGAGGCTTGTAAGCTCCTCGAAGTCAACCGGCGTCTGCAGATGCCGGGCAGGAATTATTCCGCCTGAGGGCCCTCCGGTCTGCACTCCTTTGAGCTTTTTTCCATCCGGAATTCCGCCTCCGATCTTGTAAATTATGTCGGCCAGGCTCATGCCCATGGGAACCTCCACCAGACCGGTATTGTTGACCTTGCCTACCAGTGAGAAGATCTTGGTTCCCTTGCTTTTTTCCGTTCCAATGGAGGAGAACCATGTCGCACCACGGTTGATGATGAGTGGGATGTTGGCCCAGGTCTCCACATTGTTGAGAAGGCTGGGTCGATTCCAGACCCCGCACTCCGAGGTATGGACGTACTTGGGCCGGGGCTCGCCCACTTTCCCCTCCAGGGCGTTCATGAGAGCGGTGGACTCTCCGGAGACGAAGGCTCCCGCACCCCTATGCACGGATACGTCGAAATCAAATCCACTGCCCAGTATGTTCTCCCCAAGAAGGCCCAGCTCTCGGGCCTGATGCAGGGCGAATTTGGCATTTTCCACGGCCAGAGGATACTCCATGCGCACATAGATGTAGCCGGTATGCGCTCCAACCGCATAAGCTCCAATTATCAGCCCCTCTAGAACGCTGTGCGGATTGCCCTCCATGAGAGCACGATCCATGAAGGCACCCGGGTCTCCCTCATCGCAATTGACGATCACATATTTGGGCTGGCCGGGCGCTTTAGCCGTCGATTCCCATTTTTTTCCGGTAGGAAATCCGCCCCCGCCCCTGCCTCTGAGGCCTGACTTTTTAATCTCTTCAATCACCTCTTGGGCAGTCATTTGCGATAGGGCGCGGGCTAGAGCGACATAGCCGCCCAGGGCGATGTAGTCGTCTATATT
>JAPKYC010000122.1 GCA_026394505.1 Methanothrix sp. | reverse complement strand
ATAATGGAATTATTTAATTGTAGCTACCTGGCACAGAGTAGCTACTTGAGATCAATCGGTGCGGGAGGGAAGTAGAACAGACTTCAAAAAACAGGAGCTTTATCGCTAACGTTTTTGGTTTGAATCTGACGAAGATGGGTTAAAGCAACTGCTAAAATCAATTTCAGGCAGCACGAAGATCTCTCCTCTGAACAAAGATGCCAGGATTCTTCATCCACATCTTCGCCTTCCCCGCGGTCTGCTCCACCAGCGTTCGCATGGGCAGGCAATACACCAGGCGGCGGGGCGTGGCGGCGCGCGCCTCCTGGCTCGCGAAGCGCCTTCTCCACAGCCACGCCAGGACCACGGCATCGGTCTTGCCCAGGCCCGTGGGGATGTCGATAAGCTCCGGCAGCTCCTTTGCCGTGGCCAGCCTCGTCTGAAAAGGATAAGGATTGTGCCCTTCCTGACTATTATCATCATATGTAGCTGTTCTGAAGAACTCCGGAAAGCGCTCTTCTATCTGAGAAACATCTTCTACCAAATGCCTGGCCTCCGCCTGGAAGCTTTGCGCGACAGATCTTCGCTCATGCAAAGCCGAAGAGAAGTGTGCATCATCAGAGATAAACATATTCTGAGTGGAGCGAAACTGATCCATAAATTGACCCAATTCGTCTTTGTGCGCTTTGTGGTGAAAATCGTAAACCCTGGGTTTAGCCCAAAGGTAGATAATAATCTCCGCGTTCGTACTCTGTGCGCTCTGCGCCTCTGTGGTTTTATTCCGTAATGATGAAGCTGTTTCAGTCCTTGCTCAGACCATCGAGCGCCTCTTTCAGCTTCCCGTAAGTCGCTTGCAGTGCCTCCGATATCACCCTGGTGTCGGTTAGCACGGGCATGAAATTGGTATCCCCATTCCAGCGGGGCACGATGTGCAGGTGAATGTGATCGGCAACGCCCGCCCCTCCCACCAGGCCCATGTTGATGCCCAGATTGAAGCCGTCCGGGTGCATGGCCTTCCTCAGCAGCTCCACGCACAGATCGGCAAGCTGCATCATCTCCTGCTGCTCTTCTGGAGCCCAGGCGGAGAGGGTGGCCGTGTGCCGGTAGGGTACGACCATCATATGGCCGTTGTTGTAGGGAAAAGCATTCAGGATGATGAAGTGATACTTGCCCCGGTAAAGAATATAGTTGTCTTCGTCCCGGCTCTCGGCGGGCTTGTCGCAGAATATGCAGCCAGCCGGCTTCTTGCTCAAAATGTAATCGATTCTCCAGGGGGCCCATAAATTTTCCATGTTATTTCTCCTCTCTTTGCCAGACGAGCTTTCTTCCCAGTATCTTTGGCCTTCTCTCTATAAACATCTTTATCGCCCTGGGGTAGGCTTTGTACTCTGCCCTCTGAATTCTGGCCTTGAGGCGATCATGGGTATCGTTCTCCAAAACGATCACCGGCCTCTGGTAGACAATGGGGCCGTGGTCTACATCCTCATCCACAATATGAACCGTCGTTCCCGTCCATTTTACGCCGTACTCCAGTGCCTGGGAGAAGGCATCCATGCCCCGAAATGAGGGCAGAAGAGCGGGATGAATATTGAGGATCCGATCCTTGTAATGGCGAACGAATAGGGATGATAAGATTCTCATGTAGCCGGTGAGAATCACCAATTCCACGCCCGCCGCCTCCAGATGAACTATCAGCTTTTGATCGTACTCTTCCCGGAGCATGTGGGCGGGATCGATAAAATGGCCGGGCACGCAGAACTCCTTTGCGATCTTGAGAGCACCGGCATCCGGCTGATCGGTGAGAACTATTCTAACCTGGGCGGGCAGCCGAAAGCTACGCTCTTCTTGCAGAATGTAGCGCAAATTCTCTCCCCGACCCGAGGATATGACGCCTAAAGAGGTTGTCAAAATGAAATCTCACTTGCCAATTGTGATCTCAATTGCCGAGACATTGGTCTCTCCCCGTTCGGTGTTGAGGATCTCCGTGGTGATAGAGATGCCTTTCACAGTGACATCCGGCAGAAAGCGGGACCTTGAAACCTCCGCCACATCTACCGCCCTGGAGATCGCCCGGCCCCTGGCCATGATCCTGACATCCCGGGCGCCGCTGTTGAACTGTGTAACCACTGCCAGCACGTAGTTCATAACGGGCTTATTGCCGACGAACACGACATCATCTTCTGCCATTGGGTTATCACCTTGAAATTAAATTAATCATAACCTACATAAAGTTGCTGAATGATGAATTCAAAGATATCTGCCTCGCGCTTTTATCTCCTTGACCCTCTGCAAGACCGCCTCTGCCTGAGGATAAGTCCGGGTGTATCCGACCACAAAAGCCTCCATCAGCTCCTGGGGCCGGTCGTGCGTGCTCTCCAGGGTCTGAAAGTATACATGCACATCCACTCCCTGCGCTTCCACGGTCTTTTCGTAGAACGACAGGCCGAAGTCGATGAAACAGATCTTGCCGCGGGTTAGCATCATATTGGAGGTGGTCAAATCCCCATGCACAATTCCGCCCCGGTGCAGCCTTCCCACCGTCTCCCCCACCATCTCGGAGAGTTCTATGTTGATGATATCCTTGAGCTTCTCGCCCGCTATCCACTCCATTCTAAGCTCAAAGCGGGAAACATCGCAGATGATGGGCGTGAGAACCCCGTGCTTGCGGGCGTCGGACATAATCCTGGCCTCTCGCAGCGTTCTCTCCTGTCGGATACGCTCATCGAGTGCCGGCTGCCGGTAGCTCTTGGCATGCCTTTGCTTCTTGACGACTCCATTCTCAAGAGTAATGACGGCTTCTGCGCCTCTAGCTATCTCCATAAATCCTCTTTTCGTTTCCAGGCCCTGACCAGGCCGATGCAGCCCGTGATCATCATATCTCCTCCGGGAGACGCGGCAATCGCGCCCTTCAGGGCTCCGCTGGAGAGAAACGTCTGCCGGCGCGGGCCGGTGACAAGCGTTGTGCCCACCTGGCCGGGAACGCTATCGACATAGGCTCCATGGCCGCCATCCTCGAAGACCTCGCTGTTTTTAATTGTTCCGTTGCATAGCTTTTCTGCAAACTCTCGCAGCTTTTCCGGGGAAAGCTCTGCGGTGTGGTGCTCGAAGATGCCTGCGATTCGGTCCTCGGACAGCAGGGCGGCCACGGTATGACCGTTTCCGAAATTGATGATAAGCGCGGGAGAATCATCCGGCAAATCGAGAGCTGCACCAAAGATCGCTGCCGGGCCGGTGTCCATGAGAAGCGGCCTGCATCCCGCCCTTGCCAGGGCACCCTGGATGGCCAGCATCCTGGTCATGGTCGCCGGAGGCCGCCGGTAGGCGAATGCCTCCAGGCTACCGCCGGATCTAATGGCTGCCGCCAGATGCTCAAATCTAACCAAACGGTTTGATCGGTCGGGAGAGTAACCGTGATCCTGCACGGCAACCGCCATGTCACTGGGTAGATTGATGTCGAAGATCTGCAAGGCATGGGCTAGCGCGGCAATGTCTATGTCCCCCGTCTCGATGACCTCGGCCTGGCCTGGAGCCTCTTCTTGAATCGCGACACCTAAGGCCGCCACGCGCTCCAGATTGTCATTCATGGTTGCTGCCGCCGACGGCGTGGCGTAAACCTTTAGTCCCGCGGCCAGATGCCATCTTACCGCCGCCGTAGAGGCTCCTCCGCCCATGGTCGGCCCGCGCAGGAATACATCTCTGCCCGCCAGACGGGCTCTGTTTATCCTGTTTCCCACCAGCACGGTTTGGCTGGGCAAAACCATCTTGGTCGAGCCTTCCAGGCATACGTCCCCGTCATAAAGCAGAATGTCCTGGGTGCCTGCCCCCACATCAATTGCCAAAAGCGACATAGATTTATCCTTTATCCACAAAGGAAATTGCATGATCATAGATGTAGTGGTCGCGAGCACATCCCGTTTTCAAAAGTTTGGGCCAGTAAGACGCCCGGAGGAGGCGGAGGATCTATCCGGCAAGGTGATCTTGGAGAAAATTAAAGCCGCAGGACATACCGCCCGCTACGCTCTTCTGCAAGACGGCCTTGTGCTGCGGGAGGCCGTGGAAAAAAGCGATGCTGATGCCATTGTCGTTTGCGGAGGCACCGGGCTTACTCATCAGGATTTGACAATAGAAGCCATTGAGCCGCTCTTTGAAAAGACGCTTCCCGGCTTTGGCGAGATCTTCCGCTACAAAAGCCTGGATGAGGTGGGCTCTCGCGCCATGCTCACCAGGGCCGCGGCGGGAGTTTATCATGGCCGGCCGGTCTTCTGTCTGCCCGGCTCGCCGGGCGCGGCGCGACTGGGTATGGATCTCATCCTGGCAGAAATCGGGCATATTCTTGGCCACATACGAGAATAAAAGGAAAAAATACTATTAATCCTATTAAATCTTAATGGTCCGCAGTAGCCTTTTATATCATTAGCACTCTGATAAGGATATAGAGCTATCAGGGAGAAGATTGGCCAATGGAGACAGAGATTCCAGTGCGAGATATCATGACCCGGCCGGTGATTACAGCGGATGCCGACCTGGACAT
>JAPKYC010000296.1 GCA_026394505.1 Methanothrix sp. | reverse complement strand
GACCCCGACCGCCTGTATCCAATCCTCGATCTTCGCCCCGCTATTTTCTTCCCATGACGGAAACACAAAGTCAAACAAGAGTAGTCTGCCTCCAGGCTTGAGCATTGTGCGAAACCGTTTGAGTGCGACCTGCTTCCAGAGATCCGGCAGGTGGTGGAAAACTAAAACGCATACAATAGCATCCGCCAAGTCGCCAACGTGTTCATAAGTGAGCAGACCGCCATGACAGAAGACAATATTGGAAAGTCCCTGTCTTTCAGCTTGTTGGCGACAGTATTCAAGCATTGCGGCGGATATATCAACCGCGTAAATAGTGCGACACTTTTTTGCTGCGTGAAGTGCGAAAGCACCAGTGCCCGACCCGATATCGATGACGATGCTCCCAGAACCAAGACCCAATCTTTGCATAATCCCTTCGCTTGATCTAGCATAGTCACGGAGCTTCTGGTGCATGATGTCGTATGCAGCCACTTCCTCAATATCGGTGAAATCAACACCGCAGGGTTTCATTTCGTCATATTGCCATTTGGGTGCGGGTTTCATCTTCAATCCTCTCGAAAACCTTTCCAACGTCAACGCTCTTAAGGCTTTTGACAGAGCCTTAGAACTGCGGAGTCCTGAAATTATTTCGCCTACCATCTAAACTTGGACGCATAGTCCCGGATATGAAGCTTAATAAGACGAAGGTTCGCTACATCCTTCGCTAAAACCGCAACCATATGACCACAAAAGAGATAACCGCATTCCGGTACATCTCTTCAATCTGCTCGCTCAATCTACCCGCCGCTACAGTGCAGTCAATAAGTTCAATCGCTTTTTTTGCTAGGTTCCGAAGCAAATTCCTCAAAGTTCTTCAGATACGCAATACCAATGGGGGCACTATCGCATTTTCAAGTGATGGTTGATTTTTATCGCAATACCCGGATGCTTGCATCGGGAATAAAGGGCATACGTATTCAACCTGGGTTTGGATCTGCTTAACCTGGTTCCACATTCATGCGGCGGCGCCTTGGATGCCCCGCAGCTTGCTGCGCGTGGGTGCGCCGCCGCCGTTTCACTTTCGATCTTCTATCGTCTTGATCCTTTTCTCCAGATCCTGCAGCTTCTCTAATACGTTTATAAACCATCGCATCCATATCATTATCATATGCCCAACCGCTCCGACGATTGGCTTTTACAGGCCGAAAGAGATCTCGATCAAGCTGAAGACTCGCAGCAGGCCAGCAGGCATGAATGGGCCTGTTTTGCTGCCCATCAGTCGGCAGAAAAGGCAGCCAAGGCACTTCATCTCAGCTTGGGCCAGGAGGCCTGGGGTCATGTCGTGGCCAGGCTCTTGATGGAGCTGCCGGACGATATTGATGTTTCTGAAGAGATGGTAGAGAAGGCAAAGGTTCTGGACAACTTCTATATACCAACGCGCTATCCCAACGGCCATTCTCAGGGTGCACCCTTTGAGCACTACGGCCGTCTGCAAAGCGAGGAGGCCATAAGATATGCCCGTTCGATCCTTGAGTTCGTCCGTTCTCAAATGGCCTGACCAGGCGACAGTAGATCGATCCGTGAGAAGATGGGGGGAGTTAGTCTCCCGGCAGCACAAAGGGATTCTTAAGATCGGCTACTTTGGCTCTTACTCCCGAGGGGACTGGGGGGTGGGAAGCGATCTGGACATAATAGTAATAGTCAAGGAATCGCCTCATCCAATCGAGCGGCGCGCCGTTTTTTGGGACACCAGCGATATTCCCGTGCCGGTGGATCTGCTGATCTACACAGAAAGGGAATGGAACTGCATACCGGAAGAAAGCCGGTTCTATCAAATTATTAATCGCGAGGCTGTCTGGATTTTTATTCCTCAAGATATTTAAGCCGCAAACTCCATCCTACTACTAACATGGACAAATTCGATCTTATCGTCATAGGCTCGGGCGCGGGAACGCATGTGGCCTCCCAGGCCGCAAACGAGGGCCTAAAAGTCGCCCTGCTGGATCAGGGCCCCACGGGCGGCACCTGTTTGAACAACGGCTACATCCCTTCCAAGATGCAGTACCAGGACTTAATGCCGGTAATAAAATCGCAGGTGATTCACCCCACCATTAATGAGGTGCTGGTGCGCGCCTTTTCGGTGCTGGAGCATCCTTTTCATCAGCATGGCCGGTAGCCAGCGGATAAAAGAATAGCAGCATGCCTCAGCCTGAAAAGACTGGAGCTTACCTGGGGGCATGCTGCGAGGATTTTCATGCGGTGTATCAAAGATAAAGATTAAAAGTCAGTTCAATTATCGTTATGATCCTCCGTCAAGTGCAGTTTCAATTCTTCCTTTGATTCAAAGACCATTCGACAGATCTTGCATTTAAACTTGCTTTCTCCTTTGGATCCGGTGCCGGCCATCATAACACCTCGAATCGTGCACTTCAGTTGAATGTCATTATTCTTTAGTTTTTCGTTGCGATTGGACTAAATACTTTGCAGACTAAAATTTGACTATGGCTCAAAAATATCAGTGCACCATTTGCGGATATATTTACGATCCCGAAAAAGGGGACCCCGACTCAAAAATTGCTCTAGGAACCTCCTTTGCAGATCTGCCGCAAACCTGGACCTGCCCACCATGCGGCGCCGCGAAGGATGATTTCAAAGAGATAGGATAATGACGCTCACAAGAGAGATCAAACCCGGCGTTAAGTGGGTAGGAGCAATAGACTGGGACCGCAGGCTCTTTGATGCTTTAATTCCTCTGCCTGAAGGAACCAGCTACAACTCCTATCTGATCCAGGGCAGCGAGAAGACAGCGCTTATTGATGCC